>URJU01000104.1 GCA_900548315.1 uncultured Coprococcus sp.
GCCTTATCGTCGGCAGCGTCAGATGTGTATAAGAGACAGGCTTTATAAATGTTCCGCCTACGTCTATCACAAGGTACATAACTTCTCCTCCATACCGAATACTGTTGTTTTCAAGCTAAAAAATAGCAGTCTCAAATGTATGTACAGTATATATTACACTATATCGAACACACATTCGAAAACTACTATTTTTATGTTAGCATATTTTTTTGTTATCAACAACTACTTTTGTAGCACAACCTTTTGTTATATATGACTTATGGCAACACCTAATGTACCATTCCGGAGTTACTTCTCACCATTTATATATGGCTCATAGAATGAATCTAGGGGACCACCTCCATGTCAAATATTATTTATATTTGTACTTTTCAAACAACTCCTCCGGATAACCGTTTTCCTGACCAGTATCGCCCTGCGAACCATCGTGGCGGCCATCCTCATTTATGCCAAATGCCGACAACACAACTTCGCATATCGCTTTTCCGGCAATTCCAAATCCTTTTACTATCTTGCCCTTATCAATCAATTTATATCTCCTGTTTACCATGATCAAAAATGTTCATCGTACTGATAACTATCAAATTATATTATACCCTCAGGACTCTTTATAATCAACAATTCACAGTGATATACTATGAATTGTTGATTTTCAGCTTTTTTATTTTAACTTTTATCTTTTACCATGACGCCTCTTGTAATCGTCCCTGATGGTCTCACAGCTTGCATACACCGCATTATCCAGCTCCTCTTTGCTAGTTGATCTGCGGACCGCAGACACTGTCTGCGAAATTGCCTGGTAATTAAGCGATACTCCTACACTGTCACATTCATAATTGAATGCTCTGTCTGCCCCTATGCCAAATCTTCCCGCAGTCTCTATCGCGTCAATATTTGCTCCAAGGAACAGGAACTCCCAGCCATATTTTTTCTTCTCCTTCTCCACCATCTTTTTTACCATTTTGTAGGTGTACATTCGGCTGGAATTTTCCATTCCATCAGTGGTTATGATAAACAAGGTCTTTTCCGGTCTGTCTTCTTCCCTCGCATATCTGTGAACATTTGCAATATGATCGATTGCTCCGCCAATGGCATCAAGAAGGGCTGTGCAGCCCCTGACATAGTACTGTCTGTCATTCATCGGCTCCACTTTATCAACCGAAACCCTATCATAGATCACCTCTGTCTGATCATCAAAAAGCACTGTGGAGATATATGCCTCTCCCTCCTCTTTTCTCTGTTTCTCAATCATGGAGTTGAATCCACCTATGGTATCTGCCTCAAGCCCCCTCATAGAACCACTTCTGTCCAAAATAAAAACAACTTCTGTTAAACCTTTACGCATAATATTTGTCCTCCTTATGATATGTCATCACCTCTCGGTGTTTTATCTTATATCCGCATTATACAAAAGAGGGCACGAAAAAAGGTCGCTTCGAAAGCGACCCTGAAAAATCCTGTAATATTACGAAATGGCACACGGCAGTCCGTGTTCTTCCAGTTGAATATCCAGTTCAATAATGTCATATATTTCATTTTCTATGAAGTAAGAGAATATGATATCCGTCTTGTCACATGGGGATAATGCATAGCCGGCTCTTGCCAGCAGATCCCTCGACTCATCAAGGTTAAGTCTCGCCCCTATGCAAAGTCGGAGTGCCGTCTGTTTGTTTGGATGATAGTCCGGGTTATTCTTGATCTTTGAAAACACCTTCTTGCTGACTATCGAACCATCATATACCTCTTTACTCGTCAGATTCTTTTGATGAATAAGGTACATCAGATACTCCGAATAGGTGTCTGATATATGTTTGATCCTCTCATCAAGCTTATCACCGTGGCGCTCACTGAATTCAAATGAAGCTGCCTCCGGAGCACCTAAATAATCGCTTATGCGGCGTGTATCTTCAAAATTTCTACTCCGCCCAGTCTGTGCCACACCAAATCCGTCAGGTAGATACTCTGTCTCATTTGCCACTTCGACATAATGTAGATCTATATATGCCTCCAGGTCCGGATATATCTTCTCGCCAAGCCGCGTAGACTTCTCGTCAAATACAACCAGGAATATGTCCATCTCATTCTCAAAAAGGAATGCATTTATCTCATCCACCGCGATTCTAAGTCCTTCTTCCTTCGGATATCCGAACCCTCCGGTCGAAATCAACGGAAATGCTATAGACCTGATTCCGTTCTCCTTTGCCAGCTGTAAGCTCTTTCTGTAGCACGAACGAAGCTTTTTCTCTTCTCCGTGATCTCCGTCTATAAACCTCGGACTCACCGCATGAATGATATATCTGGCATTAAGGCCAAACCCCGGAGTTATAAAGGCTCCGCCTTCTTCCACAAACCCGATATATTCCCTGCGATAATTTAAAAGTTCATCATACCCTGCTGCCCTGTATACGGCTCCGTCACATCCTGTTCCAACGACCGCATGATCATTTGCCGTATTCACAATAGCATCCGTAGTCATCTTCACAATGTCATTTCTAACTATCCTTAGTGACATATAATCTCCTTCCAGGGACGTTTCTTTTGTCACAAAGAGCGTCCCCGATTCACTACTTTTCTTTAGGCAGTATAATATTAAGCAGAATTGCAACCATTGCCGCAGGAACAATTCCTGAGCCACCAAAAACAAGCTGTAGCAGCTGAGGGGCATTTGCAAGAATACCCGGATTGGCTCCCATTCCATAGCCCACACCCAGTGCTACTGAAACTATGGACAGATTGCGCGCGCTTAACGGTTCCTTTGTTATGAGCTGAATACCACTGATAACTATCGAAGAAAACATCATAACCGCAGCTCCGCCAAGTACTGACTGAGGCATGATTGACACCAGTGCTGCAAGTTTAGGGCAAAGACCACATAATATCAGGAATATCGCTCCTGTTGCAAGCGCAAATCTATTGACGACCTTAGTCATGGCTACAAGTCCCACATTCTGGCTGAATGATGTATTTGGAAGGACTCCAAACACCGCTGCAAGAGATGAACCCAGACCGTCACACATCACACCACCTGAAAGTTCCTTATCTGTGGCTTCCCTTCCAAGGCCACCTTCCATAACACCTGATATATCACCGACAGTTTCCACCGCTGTTACAATAAACATTATGAGAACGGGAAGTATTGCACGCATATCAAACACCGGTTTTACTGGCATGATCTGTGGAATCGCAAACCAGGAAGCATCTTTCACCTTGTCCCAGTTCAGCACCCAGGCTTTTGTATATTCCACACCATCAGCAGTTATACCTGTTCTCGGAAGAACAAGTCCCATTATGATCGCTGCGATATAACCTGCGATTATTCCAAAAAGAATAGATGACGAACTTAAAAATCCTTTTGTCCAGTGCTTAAAGAAAAGAATAACCACAAGGACAAATAATGCAAGCAGAAGGTTCTCCATGGAGCCAAAGTCTGCGGCATTATTTCCACCTCCAAACGAATTTATTCCCACCGATATAAGGCTGAGTCCAATGGATAAAACCACTGTACCTGTTACAACAGCCGGGAAAAACCTGCGCAGAGGTTTCAGGAAAAAACCAAGCACAGTTTCAAACAAGCCACCTATAATGGATGCGCCCATAATCGCACCATACGCAAGCACTCCACCGCCCATGGTTGCCGCCACACTGTTGAATACTCCTATAAAACCTGAAGATGTACCCATAATGATCGGTACCTTTCCTCCAACAGGCCCTATTGAGAAAAGCTGTATCAGGGTGACAACTCCCGCGATAAGCATTGCATTCTGAAGCAGTGAAAGCTGAAGATCAGCAAATTCACCACCGACCAGTCCGCATGCTCCAGTGATAATCAGTAATGGTGTCAAATTTCCGACAAACATTGCAAGGACATGCTGAAGTCCAAGAGGTATCGCCTGGGAAAGAGGCATCCTTCCATCAAGCTGGAATGCTGTTTCTGAAAGTTTAAACTTATTTTTCATATGTTGTTTTCTCCTGTATATTTTATTTTCATATTACAGATTCTGTTATTCTGCTTATGTTGTCTCCAATCACTCTTCCGGCATGGACATAAGAATCTTCTCCGGTGTGATCGGCAGTTCTCTGTGCCATACACCTGTCGCCCTGTATATGGCATGTGCAATAGCAGGTGCCGGAGTGTTGATAACTATTTCTCCTATCGATTTGGCTCCAAAAGGTCCTGTAGGCTCATAGCTGTTTTCAAATTCCACTCTCAAATGCCCCATATCAAGACGGGTTGGTATCTTGTATTGCATAAAACTCGACTCTATCGGGCATCCCTTCGCATTGTAGGTGATGTTCTCAAACAGAGTGTGTCCTATTCCCTGGACTATGCCTCCCTCTGCCTGAACACGTGCCAGTGCTGGGTTTATGGCTATGCCACAATCCACGACTGCAGCATAATCCAGTATCTTCACTTCTCCTGTATATCTATCAAGTTCTATCTCAACCATTCCGACCATATATGGAGGAGGTGAAACCGGAGATGAATGAGAGACTGTGGCTACAGCAGCAATATCATTTGCGACCTGATCCTTAACACTTATATCAGCCAAAGAAACGCTTTGATCTGTTCCTGTCCTATATGCCCTGCCATTTTCGAAATACATTTCATCCTGTTCACATCCAAGCATTCCTGCTGCAATTGCGCACAGTTTCTTCTTCAATTTATCACATGCTAGCTCCACAGCCTTTCCTGTTACATACGTAGTGGATGAAGCATATGAGCCGGAATCATACGGTGAAGCATCTGTGTCTGCTCCAAATACCGCCACGTCATCAACCGAGCAGTCCATGCACTCCGCAACCATCTGTGCAAGGATAGTATCACATCCGGTTCCCATATCTGCAGCACCAATTATCAGGTTAAATGTACCATCATCCGCAAGCTTGACCGTTGCAGATCCTACATCCACATTCGATATACAAGAACCCTGCATGGCCATTGCCACTCCTGCAGCCCTGACTTTTCCGTTTCCCATGTCCCTGACAGGGTATTTATCATCCCAGTTAAATATCTCCTTGCATCTGGCCATACATCTGTCAAGAGCACACGCATTTGCCGTTTCACCATAATACGCAGGCATCTTCATTCCCTCGCGCAGCATATTCTGCTCACGGATCACAGTCGGATCTATCCCCAGTTTCTCCGCAAGCTCATTCACCGCAGACTCAAGTGCGAAGATTCCCTGCGTAGCTCCATATCCTCTGTATGCGCCGGCCGCCATGGTGTTCGTATATACAACATCATATCCAAACCTATATGCCTCAAGACCCCCTGTATATAACGGGATGGACTTATGCCCGCTAAGTCCGACTGTTGTAGGTCCATGCTCCCCATACGCTCCAGTATTGGACAGCGTATACAGATCAAGTCCTCTTATATGTCCATCGCGGTCTGCTCCCAGACGGACTCTCACCTCCATCTCATGGCGCGGTGAACCTGCGATCTGACTTTCCTGTCTCGTAAATATGATCTTAGCCGCACGTCCGGTCTTCATGGTCACAAATGCAGGATACACCTCACTTACCGCTGTCTGCTTTGCTCCAAATCCGCCTCCTATACGTGGTTTTTCCACTCTGATCCTGCTCTTTGGAATGCCAAGCGCTCTTGACAGAATACGACGTACATGAAACACGATCTGTGTAGAAGAAATTACATGAAGCCTTCCATAACGGTCAAGGTGTGTATACGTTCGAAAAGTCTCCATCATAGCCTGGTTAAAGGCTCTCATATGATATCTGTTCTCCAGCACCTCATCACAGTCAGCTATAACAGCATCAACATCGCCATCACCGCCTACATCGCTTGCTATCAGGTTGCGTTTTGGATCGCCACCTACCTGAACCGGCGGAAACCAGTCGTCCTCAGGATGAACCAATATATCATTATCCTTTGCCTTGCGGAAATCCAGAACAGGCTCTAGAATTTTGTATTTAACCTTTATGAGTTTCATAGCCTTGATTGCTGACTTTTCATCCTCAGCTGCTATGATGGCAACCACATCACCCACACACCTCACATGGCGGTCCATAATAAGTCTGTCATACGGTGACGGCTCAGGATATGTCTGTCCTGCTATTGCAAACCGGCTATTTGGCACATCCTGCCATGTGTAAATATCTACTATTCCGGGTATTTTTTTTGCTATGGAGACATTTATATCCTCCACAATGGCATTCGCATGTGGACTGCGAAGCAGTTTCACAACAAGTGCATCACCGGGAGTGATATCATCCACATATACCGGTTTGCCAAGAAGTAACTGCATAGAATCTTTTTTTCTAACGGATTTATTAACTACATTATATTTTTTATGTTCCATGAGTTCACCCCTTTACTGTCTGTCATCTGCAGGAATTCTACTGTCTAAGTAATTTCGGATTCCCCTCAGTTGTCCCTCATATCCGGAACATCTGCACAGATTCCCGGCAAGATATGCCCTGATCTCATCATCCGATGGATCGGGATTTTCCCTGAGAAGAGCTATTGTATTCATCACAAAACCCGGGTTGCAGAAACCACATTGATCAGCACCCTGATCAGCAATGAACCCGGCAAATTCTGCCGCCTCATCCTGAAGACCCTCAAGGGTCTGCACATCGTGTCCATCCGCCCTGGCGGCAAGCATCGAACAGGAAAGGACAGGAGTCTGATCCATAAGCACTGTACACAGGCCGCAATTGGACGTCTCACAGCCGCGTTTCACACTATAACAGCCATGATCACGTAGAAAATCTATAAGGAGCATATCAGGAGCTATATTTCCCGAGACGAATTTCCCATTTAATTTAATTTTTATTTCCACTGCTGCTCCTCCTCAATCTTTTTCAATAATCTCTGTCCAAGCACACGTATCAGACGGCTTCTGTATTCTGCGCCAGCACGATGATTGCTTCCAACCGGAACCTTGTCAGAAACCCAATTGGCAAATGCTTTCTCTGTCTCATCTGAAAGTCCCCCTGTGAGCAAGCCTTCTTCATCCAGAACAAGCATCGCCCTTCCAGGTCTTGCTCCCACAGCCAGACGGTATTCTCCATCCACGCATGAGGCTGAACAGGCAATGACAGGGAAATCTGTTCTCTGATTGCGGACTGATGCATAAGCAAAAACTCCGGGAGTTTTCCTGATGATCAGATGTACAATCACGTCCCTGTCCTGTTTCATGCCAACAAATTCCCTGAGAGGAATCATACCACCATGATAAAGCTCTACAAATGCATCCATAGCTAAAAAAACTGTCAGAATGTCTGAAAACCCGAAACGTCCCCATATGCTTCCGCCAATCGTTGCGAGATTTCGGAACTGAACTCCCACAATATCCTTCACCGCTTCGCATACTGCACCATGTGTATATTTGTTTAATCCGTCATGCAGCTCTATCTGACGGAGTGATGTCATTGCACCAATAATGAATTCGTCTTCTTTTTCTTCAATCTTATCAAGTCCCAGATCACACATATCTATGGCTGTCTGTATCAGGCGATCCTGCATTTTTGTCCAGAGCATTCCTCCGATAATACAGCTTCCCTTTTTCTGATTCAGTTCATATGCCTCATCAATACTTTGTGCGCGTACATAATTCTGTATTGTTACCATAAAAGCTCCTTTTAACATATAAACATAATCTGTCTCTTATACACATCTGACGCTGCCGACGATAAGGCTC
>URJU01000105.1 GCA_900548315.1 uncultured Coprococcus sp.
ACGCGTCTCGTGGGCTCGGAGATGTGTATAAGAGACAGATGGAGGACAGAGTATGTCTAAAAAAACGGCAATAATAATCAGCATAGTTTTGTTTATAATTCTGTGTGTTCTTATAGTGTGTGAGAAGAAATGGCCTACAGCAGGAACGGATCTTCTCATGCTGAATGTGATGAGATAGTCTGAAATCACAGGAAAACAGGCAGATTACAGATATTCCGATCTGGCAATACGGAATGGGGTGATACATATGTCATACAGAAACATGACGCTTTCAGAAAAAAAGAGAATATACAGGCGAGTCGCTGCCGGGGTGTGCATAACAGCTATACTGTGTGTGGTGTTGGTGCTGGCATTTAAGCTCAGTGGAAATGCCGCTAAAAAAGAGACTGTGAGTACGCCAAGTGATGCAGCAGAATCGGATATCATAGAACTGGATGGAGTACAGTATGTTCCCAAGAAGAATATAGAGACATATCTGTTCATGGGAATTGACAATATGGGAAAGGTTCAGAAGGTCACAGGATATGAGGGCGCCGGAAGGTGTGATGTGGTCATGCTGATGGTAAGGGATCTCTCAGATGGAACATTCAAGACGTTGTCCATAGACAGAAACACCGTTGTGGAGCAGGATTCCCTGGAACCCGATGGAACATATATAGCCACAACGCCAGTTCAGTTGGCACTTGCCCATGAAAATGGTGACGGCATGGAGATCAGCTGTGAGAATGTGGTGAAGGCCGTATCAAACTTCCTTGGAGGTCAGAAGATAGATGGCTATGCCGCTGTGAACATGGGCGCGATTGGAACCATCAACAATCTTGCCGGAGGAGTAACGGTTACAATAGAGGATGACTTCTCAAAGGTTGACAAGACCATGAAGAAGGGTGAGACGATAACACTCACCGATGAGCAGGCAGTACACTTTATCCACGACAGATACGACGTGGGGGATCAGAGCAACTCTCAGCGAATGAAGAGACAGGAACAGTACAAGAAAGGCCTTATGGATAATCTTGAGCAGAAGTGCAATGAGGACAATTCATATCCTCTTACTATATATGAGGCACTGGGTGATTACATGGTCACAGATATAAATGCCCAGAAGTTCTCAAAGCTTGCCCTGCTTGCACTCAAGGACAGGGATGCAGGCTCAGTGAAGATCGAGGGGACTGAGACTATGGACGAACTTGGATTTGTGGAAGTACACGCGGACGAGGAGAGTCTCAAGAGAGCAATAGTAGAACTGTTTTACAGGGAGTACTAAAAATATACAAAACAAAAGATGGAGGGAAAATATGAATTCCAGCAAAACAGCAGCCGCCGGCAAGGAGAATGCGGCAACTGATAAAACATTGACCACATACAGGATTGCGGAGGATGATGACAAGGAGATAGACCTGCTCGATATGGGCATGGCTCTCTTGGAGAAACTTCCATATATCATACTTTGTTTATTGGTGGGAGCGGTTATATTCAACGCTTATGCATATTTTATGATAAAGCCGACATATCAGTCTACATCGAAACTGTACGTGGTATCGGCATCTCAGGATTCCGTGGTAAATCTACAGGATCTGAATCTTGGTTCATCACTTACCAAGGATTACGAGGATCTGATGCTGAGCTATCCGGTTCTCGATCAGGTCATAACAAAACTCAACCTCGACATGGATTCAGCAAGTCTTGCTGGGATGATCGCACTCGACAATCCGACGGACACGAGAGTGCTCCGCATAACGGTCACAAGTACAGACAAGCAGCAGGCTTGTGACATAGCAAATACGCTCGCAGAAGTGTCGATACAGTATCTGCCGGAGACGATGAGCACAAATGCGCCTAACATAGCACAGGTTGCAAGAGTGTCAGACGAAAAGGTAGGTCCGAGCTATCTCAAGTACACAGCTATAGGGGCACTGCTTGGAGCACTGATATACTGTATGATCGTGATAATCGGCTACTTGATGGATGACACGATACACACAGCTGATGATATGGAGAAATACTTCGGTATAGTTCCTCTCACGGTTATACCGGAGAGCGAACAGTTCAGGACAAATGACACTGTCGATCCGGCAGACAAAAAGCACGGAAGGAAAGAGAGGCAGAGGGCATGAAGAAACTTAACATAGAGTTCCAGGAACTGCCATATGCAGTTGAGGAGGCGATGAACCGTCTCAGGATAAATATCAAATTCTGTGGAAAGAATACGAGAAAGATACTCATCACGAGCAGCATGCCCAACGAGGGTAAGAGCAGTGTGGCTATAAATCTTTGGAAGATGCTTGCGGAGGCAGGTTTTTCAACGGTGCTTGTTGATGTGGATCTTAGGAAATCGGTCATGAAGGAAAGACATCACATAGCAGATCCAGATAAAGTGCAGGATCTCGGCTATTACCTTTCAGGACAGGCAGAACTTGAGGCTGTACTATATGAGACACAGATACCAAATGCTTATATAGTTCCATGTACGAACCTGCTGGAGAATCCGTCGGCACTTCTGGAAGATGCAAGATTCGCAGAGCTTATGGATAAGCTCGCTGAGACATACAGATATGTCATCATAGATTCACCGCCACTTGGAAGTGTGGCAGATGCAGCGCAGGTGGCATCAATGTGTGATGGAGCAGCACTGGTTGTCAGAGCAGGTGAGACATCAAGGACTCTGATAAAGCAGTCCCTGCAGCAGCTCGACCAGGTCGGATGTACACTTCTCGGCGTCATACTGAACCGCGCTGAGACAAATGGCAGGGCATACAAGAAATACTATGGCAAATATGGAAAATACTACAGCCATTATGGATATGGCGGCTATGGAAAAGAGGCGGCGGCAACGCGGCCTGAAAAGTAAAAATGGGATATTGCACTGTGTAGTGTGGCATGCACGGTGTTTTATCATAAATGTAATTCATTACGACTAAATTTAGGGAAGGAGGAATTTATCGTGAAGAATTTAAAAAAGTTATTAGCAATAGTTGTATGTGTAGCCATGATGGTACCAACACTGGCATTTGCTGCTGAAACTGCTGCAGTTTCACCTTCAAAGCAGATGGGAAATGCGACAGTTACAACAGGTAAGTATACCTACACAGGCGGATTTCAGAAGGCAGCACTTAAAGTTACAACTAAGGATGCTAGCGGAAAGACAATAGAGCTGACAGAAGGAAAAGATTATGTTATCAAGGGTACACTTACACATGCAGCTGCAGGTACCTACAAGGCAATAGTTCAGGGTATTGGAAAGTACTCAGGAACACAGACTGTTAACTACACAATCGCTCCTAAGGCTGTCCGCTCAACAGCTGGTTCAAAGAGAACTTACACAGGTAAGGCTCAGACAGCAGTTATCAAGGTAGCTGATGGAAGAAAGGTACTCAAAGAGGGTACAGATTATACAGTAAGAGGTACACGTACACATGTAGCTGCTGGTACATACAAGGTAGTAGTTACAGGTAAGGGCAACTACAGTGGATCAAAGGTTGTATATTACACTATCGGCAAGGCTGCTCAGAACACTGTAAAGATTTCAGCTAACTCTTCAAAGAAGAGAATCTATGTATCTGGTGTTAAGGGCAAGGCTGGCGTTACATACGCAACAAACAACAGCAAGGTCAAAGTATCAAAGGGCGTTGTAAAGGTTGGCAAGGGTGTCAAGAAGGGCACAAGGGTCAGAATAACCGTTAAGGTTGCAGCTACAGCAAACTACAAGGCATACTCAAGGACATTTACTTACACAGTTAAGTAATCTGTCCGGACAGAGCTGATGTATACAGCCGTAGCCAGGCTGCACAAAAAGGCGTCCTCGCCACAGGACGTCTGTGCAGATGGCTTGGCTGTATCATATAAAAAAGAAGGGGATCACGGGCAAGATCACCTTCAGTTCACAGATGAAAATGCTGAAAAGATACTTACTCCATTGGAAAATAATGGTTTCAGCAGTTTCATGTATGAATTGACATGTAATACAAATGAGGAGAGAAAAAATTATGTATCAAAAAGGAGCAAAGGGCTGGCTGAAGCACTTCGACTTCATGCTGCTTGATCTAATAGTGCTGCAGTTATCGTTTGTTGTGGCATTCCATATCAGACACGGCATGGTAAATCCGTACGCGAGCAGAGATTATCTGGCACTGGCTATCATCACAGAGCTTGCGGATATAGTAGCCATGATATTTCTAAATACATATGAGGGTGTACTCAGAAGAGGACATTTCAAGGAATTCGTATCCAGTTTCAAGAATGGTTTCGTGATAGTCGCACTGCTCCTTCTGTATGTGTTTGTCCTTAAGGATACATCTATATA
Source organism: uncultured Coprococcus sp. (assembly GCA_900548315.1). Classification (GTDB taxonomy): domain Bacteria; phylum Bacillota; class Clostridia; order Lachnospirales; family Lachnospiraceae; genus Coprococcus. The sequence continues at coordinate 4,301 of URJU01000105.1, forward strand.
TTCCAGGACGACCATCATGCTCATGTGGGTCATATATGTGTATGCCACATTTGCAGTGAGGAGTCTGTGGAAGAAACATCTCGAGAAATACGCAGAGCAGGGCAAGGGCAAGAAACTCCTGGTCATGACCACCAGACATATAGCAGATGATGTGGTGGCAGGACTCAAGGAGAAGAACTACTCCGGGTTTGATATAGTAGGAGTCATGGTGATAGATGCCAATCTCGTCGGTCAGGAGATCCAGGGAGTGCCGGTGGTGGCGGATTACAACTCAGCAGTTGACTATGTCAGAACAGCGTGGGTGGACGAGATATACGTGGATGTGCGCGGAGCATACGGATATGCAAACACCCTGATAGAGGCATTTGTCGAGGGCGGCATCACGGTTCACATGTGCATATCATCCATCGTGAAGACCCACGGCGACAAGCAGCTCATCCAGAAGATAAATGGGGAGACCGTGGTCACGACCATGATGAACTACGCAACACCGAAGCAGATGCTGCTCAAGAGAACGGCAGATATAATAGGCGGTCTGGTGGGCAGTATATTCACGCTCATCCTCACCATATTTATAGGACCTATCATATACATCAAGTCCCCGGGACCGATCTTCTTCAAGCAGGAGAGAGTGGGACTGAACGGCAAGATATTCAAGATGTACAAGTTCCGCAGCATGTACATGGACGCTGAGGAGCGCAAGAAGGAACTCATGGAACAGAACACCATGAGCGATTCGAAGATGTTCAAGATGGACTTCGACCCGAGAGTCATAGGCAACAAGATCCTGCCAGATGGCACCAAGAAGAAGGGAATCGGCCAGTATATCAGAGACTTCTCCATAGACGAGTTCCCACAGTTCTTCAATGTGCTTAAAGGTGATCTGTCACTGGTTGGAACAAGACCACCACTTATCTCTGAGGTGGAGCAGTATGATATGCACCACAAGAGTCGACTTGCTACGAAACCTGGAATCACCGGTATGTGGCAGGTGAGCGGACGAAGTGATATCACGGACTTCGAGGAGGTCGTGAGACTGGATACGGAGTATATAGAGAACTGGAGCTTTGGGCTTGATATTCAGATTGTGCTTAAGACAGTAAAAGTTGTACTGGGAAGAGAAGGATCGAAGTAGATATGAGAATAGCAATGTTTGGACAGAAGAGAATCCCATCCAGAGAAGGTGGTGTGGAGATAGTCGTTGAAGAACTAAGTATTCGTATGGCGGAACTGGGACACAAGGTTACTTGCTATAACAGAAAAGGGCACCATGTGAGTGGTTCACAGTATGACACTTTCATAGGAAAAGAGTACAAGAATGTCAGAATAAAAACTGTTCCAACTATAGAGAAAAAAGGTCTTGCTGCTGTGTCGTCATCATTTTTTGCAGCACTTTGCAGCTTATTTGGAAGGTACGATGTGGTTCATATACATGCCGAAGGACCAGCGGCGTTTTGCTTTATACCTAAATTGTTTAGGAAAAGAGTAATAATTACAGTTCATGGTCTGGACTGGCAGAGAGAAAAATGGAAATCAGGATTCGGCGCAAAGTATATTCATTTTGGTGAAAAGATGGCGGTGAAACATGCTGATGAAATAATTGTACTCAGCAAAGGTGTTCAGAGATATTTTATGGATACATATGGCCGAGAAACTGTGTTCATTCCAAATGGCGTAAACAGACCTGAGATAAAACCTGCTGACATAATTAACAAACGATTTGGATTATCAAAGGATTCATATATTCTATATCTGGGACGAATCGTTCCTGAAAAGGGAGAACATTATCTTATAGAGGCATTCAAGCAGATAGATACAGACAAGAAACTTGTAATAGCTGGCGGTTCATCTGATACCGATGAATATATGGATAGGCTAAAGAAGATGGCACAGGGCGATGAAAGAATTGTGTTTACTGGGTTTGTACAGGGACAGATGCTGGAGGAGCTTTACAGTAATTCGTATATATATGTACTTCCAAGTGACCTTGAGGGTATGCCACTTAGTCTTCTTGAGGCTATGAGCTATGGTAACTGTTGTCTTGTGTCTGATATAAAAGAATGCACGGAGGTTATTGAGGATAAAGCTGAAGTGTTCAGAAAGTCAGATATAGATGATTTGAGAATAAGATTACAAGAATTATGTAGCAGAGAAGACTTGGTGCAGAAATATAAAAAGGATGCGGCAGAGTATATCTGTGGTCGGTATGATTGGAACAAAATAGTTGATAAAACTTTAGAGTTATACGAGGGTGAAAGAAAATGAAGATTCTCATGATAAATAAATTCCTCTATCCAAATGGGGGAAGTGAAACTTATATATTTAAGCTTGGCGAACACCTTGAAAAACAAGGCCATGAGGTTCAATATTTTGGAATGGAACACGAAGGAAGATGCGTTGGAAACAAAGTAAATGCGTACACATCAGATATGGATTTCCATGGTGGCTCAAAATTGGCTAAGCTTACATATCCATTTAAGACTATATATAGTAAAGAGGCTCGTGTACAAATAAGAAAAGTGCTCGACGATTTTGAACCTGATGTGTGTCATCTTAATAATTTTAATTATCAGCTAACGCCATCTATGATATTAGAGATTGTGAAATGGAGGAAACAGACAGGACATAAATGCAAAATAGTGTTTACAGCACATGATTATCAGCTTGTATGTCCAAATCATATGTGTAACAATCCTAATACGCATGAGAATTGTGAGAAATGTCTCGGCGGTAAATTTTTAAACTGCACAAAGGGAAAATGTATACATGGTTCTACAGCAAAATCAGTAATAGGAACTATGGAGGCAGAATTCTGGAAGGTGAAGGGGACATATAAGTATATAGATACCATGATATGTTGTTCTGAATTCATGAAGTCTAAATTAGATACTAATCCTATATTTGCCACAAAGACAGTAGCACTTCATAATTTTATTGATAAGGTTGAGTGGAAGAATACAGAAAAGAAAGATTATGTGTTGTATTTTGGAAGATTCTCAGAAGAGAAGGGAATAGGAACACTTATAGATGTGTGTAAAAAACTTCCGAATATTCAGTTTGTGTTTGCAGGAACTGGTCCGCTTGAAGATGAAATTAAGAACATAAGGAACATAAAGAATGTTGGTTTTAAAAAAGGCGAAAGCTTAGAGAAACTTATCAGAGAAGCAAGGTTCTCTATATATCCATCAGAATGGTATGAGAATTGTCCATTTTCCGTTATGGAAAGTCAAATGTATGGAACCCCTGTACCTGTCTCTTATACACATCTCCGAGCCCACGAGACGCGTAGTAATCTCG
>URJU01000106.1 GCA_900548315.1 uncultured Coprococcus sp.
GCTCAGGGTCGTCAGGATATTTCATCTGTTCAGGATCAACTCAAGGTATGACAGTTTCAATGTCATCAAGATGGTACTGGTAAGAAAAAGCAGGCAGATCATTTCATCCATGTTCATAATATTTATATTGATGATGGCGAGCAGTCTGTGCATGTACAGCACAGAACACGTCGCACAGCCGGGAGTGTTCAGCAATGCTTTCAGCGGAATATGGTGGGCGGTGTCCACGGTACTCACCGTGGGATATGGAGACATTTACCCGATCACGCTGTTGGGCAAATGCATGGCGATAGTTATAGCGTTTATGGGAGTTCTGCTGGTAGCGATACCTACAGGTATCATAAGTGCCGGATTTGTAGAGCAGTATCAGAACAATGCCAACGAGGAGTCCAAAGTTGTTGATGTGGACGAGATTGGAGAACTGCTCGTAGATGATGTGAGCAAGTTTTGCGGCAGGACCATACTCCAGGCTACGGAGGAGTATGGTGTGAATATATATATGGTACTCAGGGATAATATGTCTATACTGCCGACAGGTGATCTGAAGATACAGACAGGTGATATTCTGATAGTGAAGTCAAAATTCCTTGAGAAGAGACGTGGAAACTCATTATCTTAGGTTATGCAAGTAATAAATATAAAATTCAGATTATAATTGAGAAGTTTCTGTAAACTACAAAAAAAACTCAATAATCATATTGATTTATTTTGACTAATTGGGTATACTTTCAACTGAATATGAGAGAAAGTGTTCATATTTATTTTCAGATTATTGAGTGCTGTATAGTTGCGGTGCCGGCAGGGTACAGGCGACATGCACCTATCAATGAAATACATTTAAAGAAAAGGAGTTAAGAAAAATGGCAACAGTTGATTTAACTAAGTATGGCATTACAGGCACAACAGAGATCGTACACAATCCTTCATATGAATTGTTATTCGAGGAAGAGACAAAGGCTGACCTTCAGGGATACGAGAAGGGACAGGTTAGTGAACTTGGCGCAGTTAACGTTATGACTGGTATTTATACAGGCCGTTCACCTAAAGATAAGTATATCGTAGTAGATGAGAATTCAAAGGATACTGTATGGTGGACATCAGATGAGTACAAGAACGATAACCATCCAATGACAGAGGAGACATGGGCATCAGTTAAGGACCTTGCAAAGAAGGAGCTCTCAAACAAGAGACTTTTCGTAGTTGATGCATTCTGCGGAGCAAATGCTGACACTCGTATGGCTATCCGTTTCATCGTTGAGGTTGCTTGGCAGGCTCATTTCGTAACAAACATGTTCATCAAGCCAACTGAGGAAGAGCTTAAGAATTTCGAGCCAGATTTCGTAGTATACAACGCTTCAAAGGCTAAGGTTGAGAACTACAAGGAGTTAGGACTTAACTCAGAGACATGTGTAGCATTCAACATTACAAGCCATGAGCAGGTTATAGTTAACACATGGTACGGCGGAGAGATGAAGAAGGGTATGTTCTCAATGATGAACTACTACCTTCCACTTAAGGGAATGGCTTCAATGCACTGCTCAGCTAACACAGATATGAATGGTGAGAACACAGCTATCTTCTTCGGACTTTCAGGAACAGGTAAGACAACACTTTCAACAGATCCAAAGCGTCTCCTTATCGGTGATGATGAGCATGGCTGGGATGACAACGGTGTATTCAACTTCGAGGGTGGATGCTACGCTAAGGTTATCGACCTTGACAAAGATTCAGAGCCAGATATCTACAATGCAATCAAGAGAAACGCTCTTCTTGAGAATGTTACACTTGATGCAAATGGCAAGATTGATTTCACAGATAAGAGCGTAACAGAGAACACTCGTGTATCTTACCCAATAGATCACATCAAGAACATTGTAAGACCTATATCATCAGCACCAGCTGCAAAGAATGTAATCTTCCTTTCAGCAGATGCATTTGGAGTACTTCCTCCAGTATCAATCCTTACACCAGAGCAGACACAGTACTACTTCCTGTCAGGATTCACAGCAAAGCTTGCTGGTACAGAGAGAGGTATCACAGAGCCAACACCTACATTCTCAGCATGTTTCGGTCAGGCATTCCTCGAGCTGCATCCTACAAAGTATGCAGAGGAGCTTGTTAAGAAGATGGAGAAGAGTGGAGCTAAGGCATATCTTGTTAACACAGGATGGAATGGAACAGGCAAGAGAATTTCAATCAAGGATACAAGAGGAATCATCGATGCAATCCTTAGCGGTGCTATCAATGAGGCTCCTACAAAGAAGATCCCTATGTTTGATTTCGAGGTTCCAACAGAGCTTCCAGGCGTAGATCCAGCGATCCTTGATCCTCGTGACACATACGCAGATGCAGCAGAGTGGGAGACAAAGGCTAAGGATCTTGCAGCAAGATTCCAGAAGAACTTTGCTAAGTATGAGGGAAATGCAGCAGGCAAGGCATTAGTTGCAGCAGGTCCACAGCTCTAAGATATAAACTGACAAACAGTTAGACAATATAAGCAATATGCAAACCGGATGTATTCAAGGCGTTATGCCTGGATACATCCGGTTTTTTCGTCTCCACGCAACCTTGGGGACGGAGGTGCCTGACCCCCCTATAAAACAACTTGCATTATCGAACTAATGTTCGTATAATAGAATGTATGAACGAGATAATAAAAGGGTTAACGACAAAGGAAAAATTAAATATTCTTGCGGATGCAGCTAAATACGATGTGGCATGTACGTCCAGTGGGGTGGATAGGAAAGGAAAGAAAGGCGCTCTGGGAAACAGTGTATCATGTGGGATTTGTCATAGTTTTGCAGCTGATGGAAGATGTATATCGTTACTCAAGGTTCTGATGACGAATCATTGTGTATATGACTGCAAGTACTGCCTGAATAGAAAGAGCAACGATGTGCCAAGGGCTACATTTGAGCCGGAGGAGTTATGCGATCTTGTCATTGAATTTTATAAAAGGAACTATATAGAAGGCTTATTTTTGAGCTCCGGAGTGTTGAGAAATCCCACATATACCATGCAGAGGATGTGTGAGACTTTGTACATGCTGAGGACAAAGTACAGGTTCAATGGATACATACATGTGAAGACCATCCCCGGTGCGTCGGATGAGCTGATAAGTATGGTGGGGTATTTAGCGGACAGGGTCAGTGTTAATATGGAACTGCCCACTGAGGAGAGTCTTGAACGTTTGGCGCCGAACAAGAGTTTTAAGACTATTCTTGATCCTATGGGGAAACTCACCAGCACTATACAGACACACAGGCTGGCGGCGGGCAAATCTGCGCGCATGGAGAGGAGCGGCATAAACAAGTATCTGACAGGGAGTATATTTAGCGAAGACAACCTGAAAAGGGACTTGCTGATGGCGGGCAGGACATCTGAACATGGGATGATTTCTGGCAGCTGCAGTAATCTGGCATTGCCGTCCATGTTTGGAGATGCGGACAGGCGAAGACCATTTGCCCCTGCAGGGCAGAGTACGCAGATGATAGTCGGGGCTGATGGTGGATCTGATTACACTATCATACATACGGCTCAGCGGCTATATCAGAGTTATGATCTGAAGAGGGTATTCTATTCTGCATACATACCGATCAATGATGATTCGGCACTGCCGTCACTGGGGACGGAGGTTCCGATGCTCAGGGAACACAGACTATACCAGGCTGACTGGCTGCTCAGGTATTATGGGTTCCATGCGGATGAGATACTCACTGAGTCGGAACCGAATCTTGACCAGAGGATGGATCCAAAGTGTAACTGGGCGGTGCGACACCTTGATCAGTTTCCGGTGGAGGTACAGACCGCTCCATATGATCTGCTGCTTCGGATACCGGGGATAGGACCGAAGTCTGCAGCAAGGATAGTACGATCCCGCAGATACGGAAGTCTTGATTTTAACAATCTTAAGAAGATGGGGGTGGTGCTGAAAAGGGCTCACTATTTTATAACCTGTGGAGGAAGAATGATGTACAGGATTCCTATTGAGAGGGATTATATCGTCAGAGAGATGACGGATATGAGCAGGAGCGAGAATTGGCAGGTGGCACATCAAAATGAACAGTACAGACAGATGACACTGTTTGAAATAGGACTTCAGGGGGGCGAATCGTCATGAAGATTTTTACGTGTGACAGTACATATGAGGGAAAGGTATCGTGTATATACTCTGCATGGAAGTGCGCAATTGAAGAAGGACATGATAATGTCCGTATAATCAGAGAACCGGTGATTCAGCTTGACATGTTTGCAGAGTATGTACATGTTGATGCGGACAAGGAGAAGGCGGAAAAGTTTACAAGATCGGTGAGACGATTATCACAACTTGTATATAGAAATGTGTTCTATGCACTCCTGTCAGATGCGGCAGATGCGGTGGATGCGGTCTACCGCTATCTCATACTTGCATTTAAGGCAGGACGTAAGGTCGAGCATATGCTCATAAGACCTGAGGTCATGAGGATCATGGAACTTGTGAGAAATGTGAACAATGAATCATGCAGGTTTCGAGAATTGTCGAGATTTACATCTGTGGACAGAAATGTGTATGTATGCCATATGGAACCGAAGAGTGATGTGTCACTTCTGGTAGCTGAACATTTTGCTGACAGGATGCCATCAGAATACTGGGTTATAGTCGATGATGGAAGACACACAGCTGTGGTACATCCGGCGGATGGGGATATGTACGTGAAGACACTTACGGATGATGAGTTTGAGGTGCTTGGGCGGGCAGAGTATGAGGAGGATGATTACACGGACATGTGGAGGTCGTTCTTCAATGCGATAGCCATAGAACAGAGGGAAAATTACAGATGCCAGATGAATCATTTTCCTAAGTGGATGAGAAAACATGCCACAGAATTCAGGTAAAACCATAACTGGATTAAGACTTATTTTGATCGCTTTATTTTAAACAAAAAAATGCTTGAATTGCCTGGAAAAATATGATAATATCAATCCTTGTGATGTATTAATCATATTCCTTGCTCACAGACAGCTGTGGGCCAGAGACCATAAGGAGGTGCAATGTAATGAACAAATATGAATTGACTTTAGTTGTTAGTGCAAAGATTGATGAGGAAGCCAGAACAGCTGTTGTTGATAAGGTTAAGTCTTATATTGAGAAGGCTAACGCAACAATCACAGATGTTAACGAGTGTGGACTTAAGAAACTTGCTTACGAGATTCAGAAGATGGGCGAAGCATACTACTACTTCATTCAGTTTGATGCAGACGCTGACGTTCCAGCTCAGCTCGAGGCTAACATTCGTATTATGGAATCAGTTCTTAGATATCTTTGCGTTAGATTAGACGCCGAGTAATAGGAGGTATTCTATAATGAACAAGGTAATATTGATGGGTCGACTTACAAGAGATCCAGAAGTTAGATATTCACAGTCAAACTCAGGTGATGGTCAGATGGCTATCGCAAGATACACTTTGGCTGTAGATAGAAGATTTAATAGAAATGGCGACCAGAATGCAGATTTCATAGGCTGCGTTGCATTCGGTAAGAGTGCAGAGTTTGCAGAGAAGTATCTGAAACAGGGTACTAAGATTGCTATAACAGGCAGAATCCAGACTGGTAGCTACACGAATAAGGATGGTAATAAGGTATACACAACAGATGTTGTTGTTGAGGAGCAGGAGTTTGCAGAGAGCAAAGCTGCCAGTGGACAGACATCAGGTGGTGGATATCAGCCAGCAGGAAGACCTGAGCCGAGCAATGCGGGGGCTGAGGGATTCATGAGTATACCGGAAGGCATAGAGGATGATTTACCATTCAAATAAAACAGGAGGTAAATACAATGGCTTATAACAAGACTGATAGAGCTGACGCTCCAATGAAGAGAAGAAATATCCGTAGAAGAAAGAAAGTCTGCGAGTATTGTGCTAATAAAGAGGCTGTGATCGATTACAAGGATTCAAACGCACTCAGAAAGTATATCTCAGAGAGAGGTAAGATCCTTCCAAGAAGAATCACAGGAACATGTGCTAAGCATCAGAGAGCAATAACAATTGCTGTCAAGAGAGCTAGACAGATCGCAGTATTACCATACGTTCAGGATTAATTCTTATCAGTGATAAGTATATACAGAACCACTATTCAATGTTATTATTGGATAGTGGTTTTTTTGTGTGCGATATTAGTGCATATTTTATTTGAGGGATGTTTTAAGGAGAAAATGAAAGGTAGAGAAAAATATGGCTGAGACGATAGTAAGAGTGAATGGCGTTTCCAAGACGTATGGCAAGAACAAGGTGCTGTCGGATGTGAACATATCACTGGAGAGGGGAAAGATATATGGCTTTATAGGTCAAAATGGTGCCGGAAAGACAACCATGATCAATCATATCAATGGTCTCCTGTTCCCGGATGAGGGAACGATAGAACTGTTTGGTAGTTCGGACAAAAAAGGTTTGGTTCAAGCTAGGACAAGGATAGGAACTGTATGTGAACATGCGGGACTTCATGCAAATTACAACGCAAAGGATAATATAAAACTAAACATGAAACTGCGGGGAATAGACAATACAGATCTGATACAGAAGACTATTGATAATGTGGGGCTTGGAGGCGTAGGTAATAAGAAGTTTCGAAATTATTCTATGGGAATGAAACAGAGACTGGCGATAGGCTGTGCTATGCTCTCGGGCCCGGAGCTGCTGTTGCTGGATGAACCGATAAATGGACTTGACCCGGTAGGAATTGTGGAGATCAGAAATCTCTTGAAACAGCTCAATCAGAGATTTGGGGTGACGATACTTATATCCAGCCATATATTGACGGAGCTTCATGAACTTGCGACGGACTATATAGTCATAGATCGCGGACGAATCGTGGACATAGTTTCGGCGCAGCAGCTTGATTCCAGATGTGGGCGAAGAATAAGACTTAAGACAAATGATGTGCAGAAGGTACTGATGATCCTTGCCGAAAGATATAATATTACTCAGGTGTTTGTGAATGGATCAGAAGTGGTGGTAGACCAGCCAATCAACCCAGATGAATTTGCTTGGGTATTGTATAATGAGAGAGTGTTTGTGTCAGAGTATCATATGGAGGAGGAGAGTCTGGAGAATTACTTTATAAGGATGATAGGAGGTGGCAGCCGTGCGTAGATTGTTATCAGCAGAATTCTATAAGTTATGGAAGAGTGTGGGTTTCAGAGTTTGCCTTATAGTGTTCTTTGTTCAGGATGTGATATATCTGTTATCTGTAGGATTTGTGGGAGACCTGCTCGGAATGGAATTGAATGGTTTTGAACAGTTTAATTATCTTCTAACATCATTTTCGGGAAGTACGGTGTCCGGAATGTTGTTCGGATTCATGGCGGCATCTCTGATCACCAGTGATTATAAGTCACGAGATATACAGTGTGCCATTGCACAGGGGCACAGTCGTGTACATATAATGTTTTCGAAGATCATAGTATATGTTGTGGCTATATGGATACTTGCTGCGGAGGATATACTTGTATATATAGTGGGTTCTTCTATTGTAGGAGGATTTGGAACGACTTTTGATGGGGATGTCGCTGTCTCTTATACACATCTCCGAGCCCACGAGACGCGTAGTAATCTCG
>URJU01000107.1 GCA_900548315.1 uncultured Coprococcus sp.
CGTCGGCAGCGTCAGATGTGTATAAGAGACAGGAGTTATGTATATGTATCTCAATATATTGAAAAGAGATCTGAAGAGGAATCGTACCATGAATATAATCCTGCTGCTTTTTGTAATTCTGGCTGCAATGTTTGTGGCAAGTGGATTGAATAATGTAGTAACCATATTAAATGGAACTGATTATTTTTTTGAAAAAGCGGGACTGCTGGATTATATGATATTTACCCAGTCGGGAGATGGAGGCGTCGGGGAACTTCTGGAGAATTCAACATCCGTTTCAAATTTCCGGGAGGAACATTGCATCTGGGGTTCCAATGATGATGTGACAGTAAATGGAAAGAAACTTAGTACCAAGAATAATACATTGGTATTGCAGTCGTTAGAAAAAGATCAGCTGCATTTTTTTCTGCCGGACAATGAGCAGCTTACACAGGTAAAGCAGGGGGAAATCTATATCACAAGTGGTATGCTTGCTAAGAATCATGCAAAGGTGGGAGATGCGCTCCGCATTCAGATGCAGGATGTGGATATGACGTTCCGGATTGCCGGAGAGATCAAGGACGCTTTGCTTGGCTCAGAAATGATGGGAAATACCCGGTTGGTCATGAATAGTGAGGATTATCAGGTATTTGCAAGGAGTGAGAAGGTAAAGCCGTATGAAGGACGGATCTTTCACGTTGCAACGGACGATACGAAAGCACTTGCTTCAGAGCTGACCCGGGCATCAAATATTTTGTTTAGTTCAGATCGCTCCACGATCAAGATGGCGTATGTAATGGATATGATTGTGGCAATGGTCGTGTTAGTGCTTAGCATCTGTTTGATTATTGTGTCGTTTGTGATCTTAAGATTTGTGATCGCATTTACCATACAAGGGGAATACCGTGAGATTGGAGTTATGAAAGCGATTGGAATTAAGAACAGCCGGATTCGCAGACTGTATATAGTCAAATATTGCGCAATGGCTTTCGTGGGAGGATTGGTCGGTTTTGGCCTGAGTATTCCGTTTGGCAACATGTTGATTGCATCCGTATCTGCCAAAATGGTTCTTGGAAATGACAATGGTCATGGAATCAATGCGATCGGTACAGTGCTGGTTATGGTACTCATGGTATGGGTCGCTTATCTGTGTACAGGAAATGTAAAGAAACTAACACCGGTTGATGCGATACGGAGTGGTCAGACCGGAGAGAGATATCGGAAGAAATCCGGGTACCGCATGGGACGTTCCCGTGTGAAGGCATCATTTTATATGGCAGTAAATGATGTGCTGAGTGCGCCGAAACGGTATCTGACCATATGGCTGGCCTTTTTTCTGTGTTCCGTTATCATGTTGGGAATGGTGCTGGTATCCTCCACAATGAAGAGTAAGAATCTGATCACCTGTTTTGGAAAGGAATCAGACATATATATACCGGATGCCAAACTGATCAAAATGAGTGTTATGAAAGAGGATGGGGAAAAGCAGTTAAAAGAGAATTACCGGTCAATTGAAAAGGATCTGGAAGAGATGGGAATGCCGGGTAAAGTCAGTATGGAAATCTGGTACCAATATTCCTGTGAGGCGGACGGAGAGGCCTATTCGGTTATTTTCCAGCAAAATACGGAGACAAAAGCATCCGAGTATAGCTATACAGAGGGAACTGCGCCGCAAAATGCAAATGAGATTGCGATCACGCCTGCCATTGGCGAACAATTAGGAATAGGAATTGGTGATACGATTACAATTGATTTTGGGGCAGAAAAAAGAAAGTGTATGGTAACGGCAATGTTTCAGTCGATGAACCAGCTTGGCAAAGTCGCAAGACTGCATGAGGATGCACCTACATCGATGGTATATGCCAATGCAATGATGGCATATCAGATTGATTTTGCCGACCATCCGGATGACAAGGAGATTACAAAGCGGGTACAGAAGATCAAACAGATGTATGATATTGATGGGGTCTATGACGCGGCTGGATACTGCGTGGATTGTATGGGAGTTGCGGATGTTATGGATTCTGTGATTCTGCTGCTTCTGGTCATAACAGGGATTGTAGTGATTCTTGTAACAGTGCTGATGGAACGTTCTTTTCTGTCAACGGAGATTAGTCAGATCGCGCTTTTGAAGGCGATTGGATTTACAAATGGTGCTATATGGAAATGGCAGGTGTGCCGGTTCCTTCTGGTAGCGATAGTGGCGGAGTTGTGTGCTGTGGCGTTTGCGGTACCTGTTACAAAATTGTGGTGTGATCCGATCTGGGCGATGATGGGGGCGACAGAAGTGCGGTACTGTTTTGATCCGATAAAGATGCTGCTGATCTATCCGGGCATTATTCTGGGAGCGACGCTGCTCACGATTGGAATCACTGCATGGAGAGTATACGCGATCCGTGGAACAGATTTGGCAAATGTAGAATAGAACAAGATGATAGCATAGAGAATGCTTGATGGGAAAAGATGGAAAAGGATGGGAAGACAGATGGGAAATATATTAGAAGTAAAGGATCTGTGTAAGACCTATGTGATCGATAAACGACAGAATAACGTATTACGTAATGTGAGTTTCAATGTGGAAGATGGGGATATGGTTGCTATTATGGGACCGTCCGGTTCCGGAAAATCCACATTGTTGTATTCTGTGTCAGGTATGGATCTTGCGACAAGTGGATCGGTTTTATTTGATGGTCAGGATATAATGAAACTGGATAAGAACACATTGGCAAAGAAGCGATTGGATGAGATGGGATTTATCTTTCAGCAAATGTATATGATGAAGAACCTGACGATTCTTGATAATATTCTGCTTCCGGCAGTAGAGATTAAGAAGTCTAGAGATAGTCGGGCGGAGAAGGTATCCCGTGCGGAGGCACTGATGCGTAAATTATCTATTATTGAGGTGGCGGATCATGATATTAATGAAGTGTCCGGAGGACAGTTGCAGCGTGCCTGTATCTGCCGGAGCATGATCAATCATCCGAAATTGTTGTTTGCGGATGAGCCAACAGGTGCGCTTAATCGGGCATCCTCCACGGAAGTGATGAATGAGCTGGTTCGGTTAAATGATGAGGGAACTACAATCATGATGGTGACACATGATGCAAAGGTGGCATCGCGCTGCAAGCGAGTGTTCTATATTTTAGATGGCACAATTAAAGGAGAATATATCGCACCGTTAGATGAGAGTCTGTCGGATATGGATCGGGAGCGGAGACTGAATAACTGGCTGTTAGATTTTGGCTGGTAGAATGGATGCTTATTATATACTTTGAGAGGAAAGACTTGCCAGGGGAGATCTGAGGGGGCGGGTGTAGATGAACATTCTGCGAACATTTGCACGGCACGCCTTAACGCTGGAGGATATATTATAGCCATAGTGTATAAGAAAGGCGCGCACCCCTCTGCATTTTCCATTTTATATATCCCCCATATATGATAAGATACATGTATATGTGCATTACAAAAGCACACGGGAGGTACACATCATGAAGGGAATTATCCTTGCGGGAGGCTCCGGTTCAAGGCTTTACCCGCTTACAAAGGTTACAAGTAAACAGCTGCTGCCTATATATGACAAGCCCATGATATATTATCCGATGTCGGTTCTTATGAATGCGGGCATAAGGGACATATTGATCATATCGACACCGGCGGATACACCTAGATTTGAAAGATTGCTGGGGGACGGACATCAGTTCGGACTCAATCTGACATATAAAGTCCAGCAGTCGCCGGATGGATTGGCTCAGGCATTTATCATTGGCGAGGATTTTATCGGCGATGACACGGTGGCGATGGTTCTTGGGGACAACATTTTCTCTGGACATGGGTTTAATGAAAAATTGAAAGCTGCTGTGGAAAATGCTGAAAGTGGCAAGGGCGCTACAATATTTGGATATTATGTGGATGACCCGGAGCGTTTTGGTATAGTTGAATTTGACAAGGACGGAAGAGTTGTTTCCATAGAGGAAAAGCCGGAGAAACCCAAGAGCAACTATTGCGTCACGGGTTTGTATTTTTATGACAACAGAGCGGTTGAGTATTCGAAGTCACTTACTCCTAGTGGTCGAGGCGAGTTGGAGATCACAGATCTGAACAGGCGTTATCTTGATGACGGTGAGCTGAACGTGGAGCTGCTTGGACAGGGATTTACCTGGCTTGATACGGGAACACATGAGAGTCTTGTTGATGCTACCAATTTTGTCAAGACGGTTGAGCAGCACCAGCACAGAAAGATAGGCTGCCTGGAGGAGATTGCGTACCTGAATGGATGGATAAGCCGCGACGAGGTTATGGCGGTTTACGAGACGATGAAACAGAATCAGTATGGACAATACCTGAAGGACGTACTTGATGGCAAATATCAGGAGCATCTTTATTAAAATTGGGGGACGGAGGGGACAGGTACCTCCGTCCCCAGTGATGGGGTCAGGCACCTCCGTCCCCGGATTAGGGTGAGAACAGGAGAAAAAGGATATGACGATCATAGTTACCGGCGGTGCCGGTTTTATTGGAAGTAATTTTATATTTTATACGTTAAAAAAACATCCTGGGTACAGGATCATTTGTCTGGACAAGCTGACGTACGCGGGGAATTTGTCTACTCTGCAGTCAGTCATGGACAGAGAGAATTTTAGATTTGTGAAGATGGATATTTGCGACAGGGACGGAGTATATCAGTTGTTTGAGGAAGAACATCCGGATATGGTGGTGAATTTTGCCGCCGAGAGCCATGTGGACAGGTCCATAGAGAATCCGGAAGTGTTCCTGCAGACCAATATCATAGGAACGGCAACACTTATGGATGCCTGCCGCAAATACGGAATACAGAGGTATCACCAGGTTTCCACGGATGAGGTGTACGGAGACCTGCCACTTGACAGACCGGATCTGTTCTTTACGGAGGAGACGCCTATTCATACGAGTTCACCGTACAGTAGTTCAAAGGCTGGGGCAGATCTGCTGGTGCAGGCATATCATAGGACATATGGACTCCCTGTGACTATAAGCAGATGTTCAAATAACTATGGACCGTATCATTTTCCAGAGAAATTGATACCGCTCATGATTGCAAATGCCTTGGCTGACAAGCCTCTTCCCGTATATGGTGAGGGATTGAATGTCCGTGATTGGCTGTATGTGGAGGATCACTGCAAGGCTATTGACCTTATTTTGCACAAAGGCCGCGTGGGAGAGGTCTACAATGTGGGGGGACACAATGAGAAGAGAAATATTGACATTGTAAAACTCATTTGCAGGGAGCTCGGCAAGCCGGAGAGCTTGATAACTTATGTAACGGATCGCAAGGGGCATGACATGAGATACGCCATTGATCCAACCAAGATACATAGTGAACTTGGCTGGCTGCCGGAGACTAAGTTTGAGGACGGAATAAAGAAGACGATAAAGTGGTATCTGGAGAACCGTGAGTGGTGGGAGACTATCATCAGCGGTGAGTATCAGAGCTATTACGAGAAAATGTATGGGAATCGTTAGTTTGAACTGGGATTGATGAGAGATATGGATAGAGTAAAGAAAGTTTTCGTGACAGGCGTGTGTGGCCAGCTCGGGCATGATGTGGCAAATGAGCTTTTGCGCCGGGGATATGATGTCATAGGGTCTGATATAAAATCAGGAGAAGAGTTTGCAGCGATAGATTGCATGACACTGAATAGATGCAAAAGTGAGGTTTGTGGTTCGTTTCGGTATGTGACTTTCGACATATGCAGTTCCGATGATACTAGGAGAGAACTTCTGACGATCAAGCCAGATGCTGTGGTCCACTGTGCTGCATGGACGGCTGTTGATGCTGCGGAGGATGTTTCGGTGCATGACAAAGTGTATTCAATAAATGCATTTGCGACAAAGAATATAGCTGAGATCTGCAAGGAACTGTCGTGTAAGATGGTGTACATAAGTACGGATTATGTGTTTGGTGGACAGGGGAATATTCCATGGGAACCGGACTGTCAGGATTTTAATCCTCTGAATGTGTACGGAAAGTCCAAGCTGGCTGGAGAACAGGCAGTATCGGGACTTCTTGATAAGTTTTTTATAGTGAGAATAGCTTGGGTATTTGGTTTGCATGGTGGGAATTTTGTAAAGACCATGCTGCGTCTTGGAAAGACTCACGATGAGATAAGAGTGGTGAATGATCAGATAGGAACGCCTACTTATACATTTGATCTGGCAAGGCTGCTGGTTGATATGCTTGAAACGGACAAATACGGTTATTATCATGCCACAAACGAGGGCGGTTATATAAGCTGGTATGATTTCGCATGTGAGATATTCAGGCAGGCGGGGTATTCTACGAAGGTTATACCTGTCAGCACGGCTGAATATGGACAGTCCAAGGCAGCCAGACCGTATAACAGCAGGCTGGACAGGAGCAAATTGATACAAAATGGATTTGAACCTTTGCCGGATTGGCGGGATGCGCTGGCGAGGTATTTGGAGGAAGTTGAGAGGATATAAGTAAAATGGGACAGATAGATGTAGAGAAGAATGTTGGCGGAATAGAGGGGCTGTGTGTGATAACTCCGACAGTTCACGGTGATAGCAGAGGATATTTTGTCGAGACATATAATGAGCGTGATCTGGCAGAGCATGGAATAAATGTAAACTTTGTGCAGGACAATCAGTCGATGTCTGTAAAAGGGGTACTTCGGGGGTTGCATTTTCAGATAGATCATCCACAGTGCAAGCTTGTGCGAACCATTCGCGGAGTGGTGTTTGATGTGGTAGTAGATCTGCGCGCTGACTCTGCGACATACGGCAAATGGCATGGGGAGATATTGTCAGCCGAGAACAAAAAGCAATTTCTTATACCGGCGGGATTTGCTCATGGATTCCTAGTCCTTTCAGACGAGGCTGAATTCTGTTATAAGGTGAATGACTTCTGGCATCCAAACGATGAGGGCGGTATAGCGTGGAATGACCCAGAAATCGGGATCGTATGGCCGGAGGTAATTGGAAGATATACGGGCAGTGCGTCGGCTGAGGGATATAAGTTAAGCGATGGAACTCCACTTGTGTTGTCTGAGAAGGATCAGCAGTGGGGAAGGATGGGAGAGACGTAGGGAATAAAGAAATTTACGTAACATCTTTTCTTTTGTTTTCGGACGAAAATAAGCTAAGAATTTTTAAACGCAATGGAATAAAAATAAAAACTTAACATTTTTGTGGCGAATACTAATTTCCTAAAAAATGATTTAATGAGCTTACAACAAAGCGCAGAGTTGAATTCTTTTTAGGAGGTTAAAAAATGCAACAACTGGTACATATGTTACTCAGAAAGGGTTTGGCTGGGCATCAGAATGGAAACCATCAAAGATTATAGTAAGAATTTGTATAGAAGATGGTGAGACCGAGGTATGGGTAGACAAGTATTTCAGAGAGCATTGGGGGAGGCTTACTGCAAGGCTTATGAGAGCGAAGTAACAAAAACGCGTAATATAATATGAATAACAGGAGTAGAAGACTTCTATCGTAAATTTGTGATTTATGATGGAAGTCTTTTTTATAAACAACATATAACTGTCTCTTATACACATCTCCGAGCCCACGAGACGCGTAGTAATCTCG
>URJU01000108.1 GCA_900548315.1 uncultured Coprococcus sp.
CAGCGTCAGATGTGTATAAGAGACAGGAACACAGAGCCTGATGGCAGCGGAATGGCAATTACAGATAATCAGGTGGTTGAGAATCTCAGTGCAACTGACAAAGCAGTATTTAAACTTTACGCTCAGTGGAGACTTATAAAGTATACCGTTAAATTTGATATAGGAATAGGTGCAACGGGAACAGCACCTGACAGCATAGAGTGTGAATATGGCAGATCATTTGCTGTACCTGAGTATGATTCGGATGCGATGAGCAGACCGGGTTACAGATTGGATTATTGGTGTACTAATATCAATGGTGTGGAAGAAGGCGATGGAAACAGCGCTATAGAACCAGGTCAGAGCTGTGATATCATTCTTGCTGATGAGGATGGTGCGGAAGTTATACTTTATGCTGTATGGAGATCTGAGAGTTTTAAGCTGAGATATGTAACGGGAACGGATGAACAGATCAAGGACAGTAATAAGATAAGCACGAATTCATCAAGGGGAATTATAACTCCTGGTGCGGATTCCAGTTATAAAGAGGGATATGAGTTTGCAGGCTGGAATACAAAGGAAGATGGAACAGGAACGCAGATCGATGACAGGTTTATGCCTCTTAACAGCAAAGAAGTGATTCGTGGTGGAACAATAGATGAAGAGGATGGCTATACAATAGTCGTAACTCTTTATGCTCAGTGGACTCCAAATACATATGAGATCATGATAAATCTCAACAGTCCCGGATACGGAAACGGTTCACTTGGTGCCAACACCCAGATGACATATACGGTTGCATTTGGAGAGAAATTTGCAGCAAAACTTCCAACTCCGACACTTAAAGGGTGCGATTTTCTTGGATGGGCAGCCTCGGATGACAAACTTATAACAGAGGACTCAGAATATAAATATACAGACGATATAGAGGTTCACCCGGTATGGAAGATAAAGCAGTTCACATTGAAGTTTGACTGCAGTGGAGCAAGCATTAGTGGCAAAAATACATACACGAAAATTTATAATTACAATGAAAAAATAGGCAATGTAGTACCTGTGTTGACAACTGCACAGAAAAGTGCGAATAAAAAATTTGTTGGATGGTATTATATTAAAAACGTTAATGGAAAGCAGGTAAAAAGATACCTTACAAAAGATACCAAAGTAACTTCATCGGTTACTCTGCAGGCAGATATCAGCAGACCTACATATAAAGTGACCTATAATCTGAATTACAAGAAGAATAATAGAGTGGTTAAAGGATATGAGAATGTGCTGTATAACCAGAAACTGGGAGAATTGGGAACCAGAAGTATATACAGCAGGTGCAGGAAGAGAACAGGATATCTGTTTGGTGGTTGGTATTACAAGAGTGGCAACAGATGGATAAAGGTAGAAAACAATACACGTATAGAGGGCAGTGTTACACTTACCGCAAAATGGATCAAGCCAGCTGTTGTGAAAAATGCAACAAAGATCAATAATACGAAAAAGACCATGACTGTGTCATGGAAGGAAGATTCAAGGTTTATCGGATTCCAGTATAAGGCAGTATTTAAAGAGAGCGATCTTAAGAGAGCGCGTATATATACGGTAAATAAAAAGGCAGGGAAAAAGCTTGGAAATTGTCTGCAAGTGTCAACTAGTCAGAAATTTGTAGTTATACAGGTGCGGGCCATATTTAAAGATTCCAATGGAAAACCGGCATATTCTGCGTGGACAACATTCCGTGATGTGGGATGTACCAGGGCGTCAGCGACATTTGACCCTAAAGGCGGAAAGATATACGGCACACAAGCAGTAAGAAAAGTTGTATTTGTGAAGGGAAAATCACTTATGACAAGTTCAACATTGTTAAGCGGTAAGTTATATACTCCTGTGAGATCCGGCTATGAATTTATGGGTTGGTATTACAGAGCAGGTGGAAGAGAGATTCCCGTAAATATAAGAACAACTCTTCCATCAGGAGCGCGTGTATATGCAAAGTGGAAACGCAAGTAACTCACAACGTAATTTATATTTCATAAAACTTGATATGGAGATAAAAGGATGAATCAGCAGATACAACAGTTAATAATGGAAATAAAAAAAGCTATAAAGGGTAAGGATGAGGTAATATGTAAGGTTATAATGGTCATCCTTGCATCGGGACATATCCTCCTTGAAGACAATCCGGGGCTTGGCAAGACAACGCTTGCCAAGTCACTGGCAAAGGCTATGAGTTTGAACGATGACAGAATACAGTTTACACCGGATACAATGCCCAGTGACATAGTCGGTTATTCGATCCTCAATAAGGAGACAAATAAGATGCAGTTTACCAAGGGTCCTGTGTTTACCAATCTTCTCCTTGCGGATGAGATCAACAGAACATCGAGTAAGACTCAGGCAGCCCTTCTCGAGGCGATGGCTGAGGGTACAGTTACGGCTGAGGGTAATACATATAAGCTCCCAAATCCATTCATCACAATTGCTACACAGAATCCGAT
The DNA here is from genome assembly GCA_900548315.1 of uncultured Coprococcus sp. Classification (GTDB taxonomy): domain Bacteria; phylum Bacillota; class Clostridia; order Lachnospirales; family Lachnospiraceae; genus Coprococcus. Next base: position 2,469 of record URJU01000108.1, read on the forward strand.
CACGTCAGGCGGAACACAGGCGCTTCCTGATTCACAGCTCGACAGATTTATGGTCAAGCTGAGCATGGGTTACCCAGATGTACAGAGCCAGATGGCAATGATCCTTGAGGATCACGGCGGCAACCCGATAGATCAGATTGTCCCTGTTATGAATCTGGAACAGCTGGTTGCGATCAGAACGCAGGTGGCACAGACGTACATATCCCAGGAAGTTGCAGAGTATATATCACTTCTGGTTGATGCGACGAGACATCACGATAAGATCGAATGTGGTATAAGTCCACGAGGTACAAAGGCATTTGCCAATCTTGCGAAGGCATGTGCATATATGAATGGCAGAAATTATGTCATTCCGGACGATGTGTCAGCTGTCATATACGATGTATTTATGCACAGACTTGTCCTTACACCTTCTGCAAGACGAGAGAAGAATGCTGCAGCAAATATAGTTAGAGATGTGGTTAATCAGATAAAGCCTCCTGCAGTGAATGGAGCTAGAAGATAGGAGAATGTGGGATGAAAAAAAAGATATATGTGTTCCTGGTTGCAGGACTCATACTTTCCATGGCAGCAACCGGATGTACGAGACAGAAATCTAAATTCTCAATGCGGGATAACCAGAATACAGAGGAGAGAATGAAAGATCAGAAATTTGCCGATATGGCCGATAAAGATACAGATGATACCGAGGAAGACTCCGGGGATAAGACAGAGGAGGAGACCACAGAAATGACCACGGAGGCAACTACACAGGCGACCACACAGGCAACCACTGAGGCTACAACCGAGGCAACCACTGAGGCTGAGACCGAGGCACAGACAGAGCAGCCATCTACGGAGCAGCAAGTCGATCCGTCTGATATAACAGTTGGTGATGAACCAGACGACAGCAGTGATGATCCGGGAGCAGGAATATCAGTTGGCGGAGGCGACGGCGATGGTGGAAATGGCGATGGCGGTCAGGGTGGCTCCGGCACAGGTGGCTCGGGCGGAAAAGGCTCAGGCGGAAAAGGCATAGGCGGAGATGATGATCAGCCAGGACAGGTTGAGATCATAGGTATAGATGAAGTGGAGTAACTTATGGGAAATGAGATTTCGATAGACATAAGCGCTATAAAGGACTCCTCGAAAAATACCTGGATCCTCAGAGGTGTGATCTCGTTTTGTGCATCGCTCAGTATTATGATGGGAATTATCTCAGGTTTTAATCTGGATGTTGGCATAATATCGGTTATACCGGGAGCTCTTGTAGGTGGTCTTTTATTTCAGTTTTTGCTCAGAAAGAAGAAATCGGCGATCATAGGCTATGTATCTTTCGTTGTGGCAATTGCTGTGGCTTGTGTTGTTATGATGAGTCAGATCGGAAATGGATTTGCGAAAATCGCGAATGATATTCTGACAACGGTAAATAGGAATATGGCTATGGCAAATCTGATGTTCGTGGTGGATGACAGCACTGCGAGGACGGATGAGATGCTCACGGTGATATTGATGGCGTTTGTGGTATCTGCAGTGATTGCTCTTATCTTAAGAGCCAGACTTAATCTGCTGGCATCAATGCTGGTATTTCTGGCAGTCACAATTCCTATGATATATAAAGGTGATGGTCATGCAATCTGGCTGATGCTTGGTCTTGTGAGTGTTGTACTCATAATGTATGTGGGAAATGTTCACGGAAAGATTACGGCAGATATGTATGTACACCTTGGAGTCTGCATGGCGCTGATAGCAGCGATAACTACCTGTGTATATATGTTCATGACTTATAGTCCATTGCAGGTCGTTGCTGATATAAAGTCGAATATGCAGTATCATGGAGAGAATGTCATATACGGTAAGAGTGATTATCCTGAGGGGAAATTTTCCAGATATGACGATACGGTGATAACAGGAGAAGAACGGTTACAGATCAAGATGTCTCAGCCAAAACAGATGTATATGAGAGGCTTTGTAGGATCCAAATATACGGAGGATGGCTGGGAGGACAGTGATCTGAATATATATGGTGGAGATTACGAAGGTGTGTTCGAGTGGTTCTCAGCGAACGAGTATTCACCACTTACCAATTTGTCTGCATATGCTGCGCAGTCGGCAGCAAATGGCGGTGAGGCAGAGGAGAACAGTATATATGTTGAGGTGTCAAATATCTCTGCAAGACGTAAATATCAGTATGTGCCGGAATGTGTAACGTATTATTCTCTTGAAAATCTGTATGCGCCAAAGAATGATGTGAATTTTAGATCTCAGGGACTTGGACGCGAGACAGATTATTCGTTTGATATGGTTGATGTCATAAATAATGACTATAAGGCTATATATGGAGAGCAGTGGTACCAGGATCAGACTGGTGATAAGACATTTCACAACAGTGAGAATGTGTACGGCACATTTGCAAGAACATATTACGAGGATGTTCCGGATGATATGAGGGCGTATTTTGACAGTCATGTGCCGAGTGCAGGACAGAAGATGAATCCTTTTGATGCGATAAAGATTGTGCGTGACTATACTGCAGGAAATATGTCATACAATAACGATGCGGATGAATACTCTGGAAATGAAGATTTTGTAATAGAGATGCTGAATGAGCATAAATCAGGTTATTCAGCACATTTTGCAACCGTGGCGGCCATGCTTTTCAGATATTATGGAATACCAGCAAGGTATGTCGAAGGTTATCTGGTAAATCCACCGGCAAGTTCTGATGTGATCTCTGTAACTGACGAGGATTCTCATGCATGGGTAGAGATATATGCGGGCGGTCTGGGATTCATTCCTGTAGAGGTAACACCGGGATACTATTCCGATGATGATGATACTGGTATGGCGAATACGGACAGTGGAACAACACCGCAGACAATTCCGCCTGAACCGGAAGATCAGCAGGATGATAATGGTGGCGGCGGTGGTTCGATGGAGACTATATTATTTATAGGATATATCCTTATCGGACTCATAGCACTGTTTATTGTTGTTCTCATAATAAGAAGGATCGTGTGTGCAATAGTCAGAAGAAAGAGGATGAACGATCCGGATAATGAGAAGTCGATAGCTGCATCAGGTAACTATATGGCGGCACTTGTCTCATATCAGAAGAAACGGCTTGAGGATAATATAAGTCCACAGTTGTTAGAGCTGCTCCAGAAATATAAGTTCAGCAGGTACATACCTACAGCGGATGATGCAAGGTTTGTAAGGGAGTCGGCTCTTGAGCTGAAGAAGAAAGTTGTCCATGAAGAGAATATATTGAGCAGGATCAAGATGGGATTCTGGAATGCATTAAGGTAGGAGAGGTATAGATATGAAAGCTAAAATAGAATATGGCATAATAGTTATACTGCTCCTGCTTGCATATATATGGACAAATAATCTGTATACGATGTGGATCGCTATTGCGGTTATCGGAGCATGGATCATTGCAGCAGTTATCAACCTGTTTGTGGCAAAAAAGATAAAGATAAGTTTTACCATATTGAATGAACTCTCGGAGGACAGGCAGCTCCAGCTGTGTGTCGAGAACAAGTCAATATTTCCGGCATCTCATGTGAGGGTTGTATTCGGCTGTCAGAATGTTGTATTTGCGACGGACTGTAATGCGACGGTTGATTGCTCCGTTGGAGCCAGAAAGACAAGCACATATGAGGTACCAATAGGAAGTAAGTACTGTGGACGAATCAATATAGATATATTCGGTATAAAGGTTTATGATTGGCTGGGTATAACAGCAAAGAGACTCAGACCTCATGGAGATTGTTATTTTTACCAATATCCAAATGAATCCGATGAGGTACTTCAGGAGTTTGAAGGCAATAAATCCAGTGACAGTGATGTCAACTATAAGCATGTCAAAGGCAATGATGTATCGGAGATCCTGCAGATACGAAAGTATGTTGTGGGAGACAGCATAAAGCAGATCCATTGGAAGATGTCAGCAAAGTTTGATGACATCATGGTGAAGGAATTTGACAGACCTAATGACATGTCCACCATGCTGGCATTCGATTATTCCTCTATGAATGATAAAATGGAGAATAAGAAGATTATAGAGGCTGTGGCAACAATAAGCAAAGAACTTATGCAGTCGGCAACCGGACATACAGTGTACAGAATGAATACAGCGCATAATAAGGTAGTTCATAGAGATGTGTTTGAGTATTCAGAGTATGATGTAATGCTCCAGGAACTTTTGGGGACAGTAGCAAATGGTGGCGAGTATAGTGTTGTAGATCATATAATAAGGCACAATACTGTGGAACGTTTTGCGAAGGTTATATATATAACAAGTTCCAGGGACAGAGCAAGAGCTATAGAGCTTGATGGTCAGGAAAAATGCCTGGTTATAGCAGTATAGCAGTTTCGTACAATTCATTTGCAAAGCGGATGAAGAAGAAATATTAAAATGCAATGGGGAATATTGACATGATACAGGATATAGAACCACAGAAATTTAATAATCAGTATATTAACAGGAGAGAACCGGAGGATCATGACAGGGTTCTCTCTTTTTCTGAGAAAATGATATTTGCAAGGATCATGGATGATGAAGATCAGCTGGAATTTCTGTCATATGGTGAGCTGCAGCAGATCTTCTTCGATGATATGAAAACAGGGGATAAAAGTGCGGAGGATCTGGTTTATCTCTTTTCGATAGACAATACGGCGTATTTTTTGTGGAATGGAGATACCAGACTGACAGCAGTGGGATATGAATATCGCAGTATGTACAAGACGAGGGCATGCCATCCCAAGACGGCAGTTCTTGCGGCGGCGACTGGCTGGCATCTGTCGCTTTGGTACAGGACCAACAGGTTCTGTGGTGCCTGTGGAGAGAGAACTGTTCATGATGAGAAAGAGAGGATGCTCAGATGTCCGTCATGCGGCAGGCTGATATTTCCAGTCATAGCTCCTGCTGTCATAGTGGGCGTGATCGACGGCGACAGGATAATACTTACCACATATGCGGGCAGGGAGTACAAGAGATATGCCCTGATAGCGGGATTTACCGAGATAGGGGAGAGCGCTGAGCAGACCGTCAGACTTGTCTCTT
>URJU01000109.1 GCA_900548315.1 uncultured Coprococcus sp.
TGGGCTCGGAGATGTGTATAAGAGACAGGGTTCAGGATTGAAGATTATATCTGCACCCGTCGCCTCGCAGAGCTTTGCATCTGCCTCAAGATCTCTTGGGTAACTCTCAAGATCCTCATTCGGTCCAAACTGAATAGGATTTACGAACACACTTACAACTGTTCTGTCATTCTGCTCAACTGACTTTTTAATAAGGCTCTGATGTCCCTCATGGAGATATCCCATTGTAGGTACAAGACCGACTGTGAGCCCCTGTTTCTTCCATTCCTTTACCTGTGCTCTTACTTCATCTATCTTCTTTAAAATAACCATGACATTTTTTCTCCTGTTCTTTAGTATAACTTCTCTATAACTTCATCGTCTATCTTATATGTGTGCTCCGGTCCAGGGAATGTTCCAGCATTTATCTCATCAATATACGCCTTTACAGCCCCTCTCATGGCATCTCCCACATTTGCAAACTGCTTTACAAACTTTGGAACGAAGTCTGAGAACATACCGAACATATCCTGATTTACAAGAACCTGTCCATCACAGTATCTTCCAGCGCCAATTCCTATGGTAGGAATACTTATGCTCTCTGTTACAATCTTTGCAAGTTTCTCCGGAACGCACTCAAGCACAAGCATATATGCGCCCGCTGCCTCAACTGCCTTCGCATCCTCTATGAGTTTCTTTGCCGCAGCCTCAGTCTTGCCCTGAACCTTAAATCCGCCAAATGCGTTGATAGACTGTGGTGTAAGTCCAAGATGTGCACATACTGGTATACTCGCCTTCACTATCGCACTTATCTGAGGACACATATCCTGACCGCCCTCAAGTTTCACCGCTCCTGCACGACCTTCCTTCATAATCCTTCCGGCATTTACAACCGCATCATAGACACTTGCCTGATATGACATAAATGGCATATCTGTTACAACCAAGGCATTCTTTGCTCCCCTGGCAACCGCCGCGCTGTGGTGGATCATGTCGTCAACTGTGACAGATATCGTATCCTCATAGCCGAGGATCGTGTTGCCCAATGAATCTCCCACCAGTATCGTGTTGACTCCACATTCATCCAGTATCTTTGCTGTGGTGTAGTCATATGCGGTGATCATGGAGATCTTCTTGTCTGTTCCCTTCATCTGCATAAGTGTCGTTGTTGTGTTCTTCATAATTTTAATTCTCCTATTCCGTCCAAAACCCGTATCAAATCCCCATAATCTCTGTCCGGATGTTTCTTCTGTGCAACCGGCACGAGGCATCTGGAAACCGCAGTATAAGCCTGCAGCTCATCCCCAGAAAGCACAGCCATGTGCTTTTTCACGGTCTCAATATCACACCTCTCAACAGGTCCGGTCAGACTGTCAACCGGGCCCCTTGCCGCAGCATTTTCCGCATTGCCAAGAAACAGCGGCATGATAGCCATCTGCGCTTCTTCCACGGAAAATCCGCACTGTCTCAGAAGATCCTGTGATGCGGAGAGAAGTCCTGTCACCAGATTACTGGCAAATACAGCCGCGCCGTGATATTTCACCTTGTCCTTTCCCGATATCTTCACACATCTGTTGCCGAGGGACTCTATGACTGAGCATATGCTGTCCGCATATCTGTCATCCCCCTCAACGGTAAAAAACGAATTGTCCAGCTCTTTAAAGGATTCGTACTTTGAACTTATTGCATACATAGGATGAATCGAATAACCAAAGGCTCCTGCCTCCGTTATACCTGAGAAAATGTCTGATGTCATGGCCCCACTGGCATGACAGATAATCCTGCCACGTATGTCAAGACCTCTTAGTTTCCTCCAGACCTCTCCTATCTGTCCATCTGGAACAGTAAGGAAGATAACTTCACTTTCACTGCAAAGTTTTTCCAAGCTATTGTACATAACGGTCTCGGTAAATTCTGCTGCGTCCGCGGCACTCTCACTGTGAGCACTGTAATAACCACTGACCTCAAGCTGAGACTTTTCAGCCTTTGAAACTGCCATCTTTGTGGTAATATATTTGCCAAATGTGACTCCTACTTTCCCAGCTCCAATAAATCCAATCCTCATACAATCACCTGCTTATATACATAACTTCAGTATATGTAAAGTATATATAATCCTCTGTCTTTCGGAATAAAATCCAGGTATAGTTTCTTTCGAATACCATCCATTCCACATACTAACATTACCCATTTTAAAAGTAAAGAAACAAAATCTTACTTAAACTTCTCTATTACCTCTTCATTTGCCTTCATTGCTGCCTTTTCCATATCCTTGCGCTCCTGCATAAGTCTAAGCTTTACCGACTCATTGTTCACTCCTATGATCTGAAGTGCAAGATATGCCGCATTCTTGCTGCCATTTATGGCAACTGTAGCAACAGGTATTCCTGAAGGCATCTGCACTATTGAAAGCAATGCATCCATTCCATCTAATGTCGCACCTGAGAGAGGAACTCCGATTACAGGAAGTACTGTCTGTGATGCAACTCCCCCCGGGAGAGCTGCTGCCATTCCCGCTGCCGCAATGATAACCTCTGTACCATTGTTGTTTGCCTCCTCTATAAACTCTGAAAGTCCTGCGTGAGCTCTGTGTGCTGACAGACATCTCACATCCACCTCAACACCATAGTCCTTGAGTATCGCTACTGCTGGCTCCACCTTTGGAAGGTCACTTGTTGATCCCATTATTATTGCTGCTCTCATTTTCATTTTCCTCTTTTCTTAATTTATATTTTTATATTTTTTATCTTATATACTGTTCAGATACTGATCTATCATCTCACTTGATGTCTGATAGTCGCCGGATGCCACATAATCTTTGAGTGCTGTGAAAAATTCTGTGTCTATATCTCCATACTGGTATCTGTCAATCTCACTGATAAGGCTCTCCACCGGTTCTCTGTCACCAGCTCTGAGGAATGCCCTCATCTCCTTGAGTTTTCCCTTGTTGATTCCATCTCGATATTCCTTTTCCTCAACTTTATCAGCATGGTTTATCTTTGCCATGTATTTGTCTATCTGTTTGAAGAAATCATTCATCATCGCAACGAAATCCCTAGTGTTATCCCTAGCATACTGCTGATTTCCTATATTGATAGCGGATTCTAGGTTGGCAGCTTTTCTCTCTATTCCATACGCGCCTATATTGGCACTGCTGCTCTTGATGTCGTGGATTATATTCTTATACCTTCTCACATCATCATCTATATAGTTCCTGAGCATCTGAACCTCGTCCTTATATTCCTCCATATAGTTTCTCACGAATGTATTGAAGGTCTTGAAACTTCCTCCCATGACTCTCACTGTATCCTCAACCGCGATGAACCTTCTGAGTAGAACCGCATCCTCCATGTAATTGATGTCATCCTCACTCTGGGTGAGATCCGTATTCTTCTCCTTAACCTTATCCATTGCCACATATGTTCTGAGCATGGACTCCGCCTGATCAAGTTCTATCGGCTTGACTATGATATCATTGAAACCTGATGTGAGTATCTCCTCCCTGGAGGTCTCCACTGTATTTGCAGAAAGTGCCACGATCGGAATCTTCTTGAACTCCTCTCCATCAAGATTTCTTATCTCGCGGACAGTGTCGATACCGTCCATTACAGGCATAACCGTATCTATAAATACCATATCATATCCGTTGACCATAACCTTATCAAGTGCATCAAATCCTGACGTAGCTGTATCACAGTCGAGGCCATATGTGTCAAATATAGTCTTTTCAACCTGCAGTCCGATCTCTGAATCATCAACTATAAGGATCTTTACGTCAGGCAGCCACAAATGTGAATTGGCATTTCTTCTGGCCATCTCCTTACGCTTTCTCTCATTATAGTTGACATAACTATAATCAAATACCGACTGTCTGACACTAAATCTGATAGTCGTTCCTGCTCCATATATGCTCTCAACACTTATGTCACCATCAAGAAGTCTTACAAGCTCCTTTGCTATGGCAAGACCCAGACTCACCCTGAACATTCCGATATCCGATCTCTCATAGGAATCATCCAGTTCAAACATAGTGTCAAGTCTCTCCTCCTTGACTCCAAGTCCTGTATCGGACACCTTAAAATCCAGATATATCTCATCGTGATCACAATCAAATATCCGGGATATCTCTGTCTCAGGCTCATCTATGTAATCACCATATTCGGAACTGCCAGCCATATCCTCCGGCTCGTGCTCATCATTTTCCGCAGTTCGCGCCATATGCCAATCCACATCTATACTGATGTATCCTTCCTTTGTAGTGCTGGCAGACCATGTAAATATATTTTCAATTATCTCACGGATAGCCTGCATGTCACCGATGAGACCATTAGGTATCTTGTCCTCTATACTCACCTTCAGATCTATTAGATCCCTGTTGATCATATCGCCAAGTTCATCCGAAAGTTCATCTATCAGGTCAGATGCAAAGTACTGTTTAAACTCTGGATCTATAATATCATCCTTAAGATTTGACAGTTTTGATATTCCATCTGACATGTCGAGGATCTCTCTTCCGGCAGAATAGAGTCTGCTGTACTGTATATATTCGTCACTCTGAGAATTCTGGCATCCCCGCATCGCAAGCTCCGAAATGGATATTATATTATTTAGCGGTGTTCTTATCTCATGATTGAGGTAGTTTACATAATCATTCTTCGCCTGATTGGACTTCTCCGCCTCCTCGCTCTTTTTGCTCAGTTCCTCCACCTGTTCATTCTGCTTTCTAAGTGTCCTGAATATACTTCTTGCAACAACTATGCCTATCAGTATGAGCAGAAGTATCAACACGATTCCCAACATCTTTGCCAGGTTTGTCTCGAAAAAACCAAGTTCCTTGTCTATTACAAATGTCAGAGGCTGTTCGCACTCAACGCCATCAGCATTGTTAGCCGTGAGCACAAATTTGTAGGTACCTCCCTCAAGGTTCGTGTACTCAGCCTCCATCTTGTCTGTTCCCGTAAGGGTTCTCTTCTCACTCTCGAATCCCTCAAGATAATAATTAACATTAATATCAGCTCTGTTTACATAACTCAGAACGGAGAACCTGATTGTAATTCTGTTGGTGTTCTTAGGAACATCTATCTGTCCGTCAAGCTCAGATACCGGATATTCCTCTCCATCCACCTCCACCGATGCCACTCTGACCTTCGGTGCGACCTCATTCACATACTCCGATTCCAGATTCATCCTACAAAGCCCCTCATCACAGCACACATATACAGTGCCCGAATTGGACACATAGTTTGTTGATTTCTCTGTTATGTTTGATATTATTCCATCATTCTTTGAGAAACTTATGGACTCTGGTGATGCACTGCTCAATATATCCTTTTCATAGTACCTATACATTCCTCTTGAACCAAATATCCACAGATATCCGGTTGAATCCATTATCATATCATATATACTGTTGGTGTTATCCACTGTAGTGATCTGCCTGACCGCGCCTTCCTTGTAATACAGACCATTGTCAGTTCCTATCCACAGACCGCTGCTGCCTTGTACCATGCTTGTTACAACACTCATCTTCTGGTTATCTTCAAGTGCCATATTTGTCACTCTGTAGTCTTTATTTATAATGTATATGCCCGCTCCATTTGAGCCTGCATACAGATCACCATTCTCAGATACGTACAGGCTGATAATATCAGGATTGTCAAGTCCGTCCATCCTGGATATATTCCTGATAACCTCATCAGTCCCCACTATGGATACTCCATTCTCTGTTCCGACTGCGACGTTTCCCTGACCTATCTCTGTTATACAGTTTACCGAGTTGCTCACAAGTGACGACTCACTTCGATTGAAACTCTTGTACTTCCAATTTCTGTCAACTCTGATAACTCCATATATTTTATATGTAGCTATCCACAGCTGATCATTTGAATCTACATACAGATCTCTTATACTTATTCCAAACAACTTGGATACAAGCTCATTGTCACTTCCAGACACAAGTTTGCCATTTGAGTCCACAACATAAAGTCCCTCATCGGTTCCAATGAAAATGTTGCCATTATAGCTTGTGACACAGTTGACAATGGAACTGTCTATTCCATACTTCATCGTCACGTTCTGAAACTTGCTCTGTTCAAGAAAAAGCAGTCCTTTTCTGTATGATGTGAACCAGTAATTGCCCTCCATATCCTTTATCATGTCACTCATGGACTCGTTGAATCTGAGGCTTTCCACATTGACTATCTTGTTCTCAGATGTGACATATCCCACGCCATCATCAGCCAGAACCCATATTTTTTCTCCGTCATCATATATCTTATTGATACCATGAAGACTTCCGGTATTGATCACACCAACCTTACCGTTGTTCGTTATTGTAAGGATACTGTATCCGGCTGATCCATAGTATCTTGTCCCCTTCTCATCTATAAACAGGGAGTTGATATCATCTATTCCATAGTTTGACTTTGATGTGACTGCGACATCCCCATTCTTTCCTACTCTGATAAGCACATCATTGTTGGCTGTGGCATATACCGTTCCGTCATATCCCGATATATTTCCAATGTTGTATCCTGATATGCTCTCATCTTCAACCATCTTTACGCCGTCTGCGTTCAGATAATATATTCCTGAAGATGATGCAAGCCATAACTGTTTTTCCTCATCCTCATACATTGCATTTATCGTTGATACCCCGAGATTATATGTCTCTGCAACTCTGTGGAACGCCCCACTGTCATATACATAAAGACCATAGTTATCAGTTCCCACATATAATTTGTCATCACTGGTGAGATATATGCAGTTTATTGAATACTTCGTTCCGTCTTCATCGCTGTCAAGCGGGAAAAGTGTGAACTCACTGCCATCATATCTGTATATTCCATTGTCTGTCCCTATCCATATATATCCACTTGTGGACTGGCATACGCAATTTGCCTCACCGCTGTCAAATCCCTCATCACCTGCAAATGTGTGCTGACTGTAATCCGATGTAAAATCACTGTCTGCACGCACCTTTTGCCGTGGCAGTATCATCACCGCCACGGCAAAAACAATTGCAAATATCCTTATAAGCCCTCTGCTAAGCTGGTTTCTCATTTATTCCTCCGGAAATGTGTGAAGAATACCACATATCTGAAATCCTAAGCGTTCTTCAGAAATGCTACATATCCCTTCTTTGTCTCATATATGTCTGCCTTTGATGTCACTTCCCATGGCGCATGCATGTTGAGAACAGCGACGCCACAATCTATAACCTCCATACCGTACAGTGAAAGTATATAGGCTATGGTTCCACCACCACCCACATCTACTTTTCCAAGTTCTGCTGTCTGATATGTTATCTCTGCATCATCCATTATCTTTCTTATTGCTGCCATATATTCAGCATTTGCATCATTGGATCCTGACTTTCCTCTGGAACCGGTAAACTTGTTGAATACCATTCCCTCTCCAAATATAGCTGCATTTTTCTTGTCAAATGCTGACTCAAATGT
>URJU01000110.1 GCA_900548315.1 uncultured Coprococcus sp.
CCGGGCAACTCTTAATGAATTTATACACATCGTATATCTCGACGATATTTGAATGTATATCTATAAAAAAAGATCCGGAGCCGAAGCTCCAGATCTCCCTAAATACATATCATTTACAATATCGCTGCACCAACGTACATTATTTTAAATTACAGTCTATATATTCCATATATGACTTTTTCCCAACTTCTGATTCATTTTCCACATACCACTCTGCGCATTCTTTCAATCCATCTTCCAATGATATTGTCTCCGGATATATTTTGTTCTGCTGCTGCACATCGAGATAATATTCATAGTTATAAAAACTGAAATAATTTCTCTGTTCTATATCCTCACTGACATTTACAAAAGCAGGGATCTTATCAAAGCAGGCGTAACACATCGTCACCCAGTCTTTTATAGTGACCGACTCCACATTTCCCACATTCATGATATGAGTCTCCGGCTTTTCCTCTATTACTCTCTCCATCAGGATACAGAGATCCTTCACATGGAAGAACTGCAGCTTCATTCCACCATCTCCGGGCAGATAAAATGGCCTGTCCGCCCTGGCGCAGTCAAATACAAAAGCCTCCCTGTATACATTGTTCATAGGTCCATAAATATATGGTGGTCTGAGTATGTAAGCATCACTCACTCTGTCAAGTAATGCATCCTCCGCAGCAATCTTATCCGTACCATATGACCCCCAGTATCTGTTGAGTGCCCGTTCTGAATCTTCACGGAATGGCTGATCTCCATACTCTGGATACACTGCACTTGAGCTGATCATGATATACTGACCAAATGAACCAAGGCTGTCACATAAGTCTGTGATATCTTCCGCATTATATGCGGTTATGTCCGCCACAACATCAAAATAGATGTCTTTGAGTTTGTCTCCCAGGTCATGCCTGTCCGTTTCTATAAGTTTCACACCTGGAACCTGCGGTCTTGAATTTCTGTTCACCACATACACCTCATAGCCTTTGTCCACAAAATACTGCGCCGCATACCGGCTTACAAATACTGTACCACCCGTTATTAGTATTTTCTTCATGAAGAGCCTCCTTTAAATTGGGATTTTTTATCTACTCACCAAGTTCCAGTACCACGCTCTCATTTCCAGCTAATTTCACTGAACTAAGGTCTGACACACCTGTCTCACCAGAACTTGAATAAAGTACATTTGTAACTGTTATGTCTCCGCACTCAGCAAGTGATACCGTCTGATCGCCCTCTGCAAAGTTGTGCACCACCAGCAGTTTCTGTCCATCCGCCTCACGGAAGTACGCTGTCACACTGTCGCTTGTGAGCGCTGCCGCTCTGTAGTTTCCCTTCATAAGGGCAGGATTGTCTTTTCTAAGCGCTATCAGTGTCTTGTAATATGAATACATTGAATCCGGATCTTTCATCTGCTGGTCAAGTCCCCTTGTCTCTGCATTCTGATCGTCCTTTTCCCACGACGTATTATATGTACTGTCACCTCCCCAAAGAAAAGGCGTCCTTATCATCTCATCCGGCTTACTGCCGTACATTCCAAGCTCCTCGCCATAATATATATATGGATTGCCTGGAAGTGTCATATATACCGCCGCTATCTGTCTCGCCTTATCCAGGCTGTTCACCGACGATGCTATCCTGTCCTGATCGTGATTTGCTCCAAATATTCCATTCAGATAGTTGGCATCCACGCCGTCATATTTATTCTGTATATTCTCTATCGCCACGGAAAGAGAATCACCAAATCCTGGCACCGCCATGCCTTTCTGTACGCAGTTCAGTATCTTCTGCTGAATCGCAAAATCAAACTTCGTGTCAAATGGCTGGACATAATTTTCCAGCACCCTGTCATCCTGCCATACCTCACCCACCAGATATACATCAGGATTTATGCTCTCGCAGTAACCGGCAAATTCGTTCCACCAGGTGATATTTGCCGTTTCAGAATCTTCCTGCTGCTTGAACTCGTGTGCCCCATAGATATGAACTGCGGCGTCCATACGGAAACCGTCAAGACCAAGCTCCAGCCAGTGGCCGGCGGCATCCTTTGCAGCCTGTCTTACCTCCGGATTGTTGTAGTTCAGATCCGGCATATCCGCGCCGAACACACCATAATAATAGAAGTCTCCTTCCTGGTGCCACACCATATCTCCCCAGCTTGATTTGTCGAGAAGATGATTGCAGTCTTTCTTGTCGGTCTTGTACACCCACCTGTAATAATCTCTGTACTCGCTGTTCTCATCGGACTTTGCCGCCTGAAACCACGGATGATTGATACTAGTGTGATTGATGACCAGATCCATGATGACTTTCATATCTCTGCTGTGTGCTTCGTCAAGCAATCTCTTAAGATCATCCTCTGTTCCGTAATCGGGATTCACCGTCACGTAATCCGTCACTGAATATCCGTGATAAGTGTCAGATGCTGTGATCGGCATGAGCCATATCCCATCGACCCCGAGCTCCTTCAGATAGTCAAGTTTCTCCGTGACGCCATTCAGATCGCCTATACCATCACCGTCTGAATCGGCAAATGATCTGACAAATATCTCGTAATACACACCGCGATTACCCTCTTCGTCGGTCTTCTTACGAGGCTCTGCCGCAAACTCCGCCACGTCATACGAATCACTCGAGTATGTTCCCTCTACATAAGGCTCATCCTTGTCTTCCGTAGCTTTTTTTGACTCCTGTCCATCTTCTTCTGATGCCCCGGCATCTGTCTGATCGTTTGTCTGACCATCCGCCAAAGTCTCTGTTTCTGACGACGCAGCACCGTCCGCTCCGTCATCTGTTTTGCCGCACCCTGTACCGAGTCCAAGTGTAAGGGCCAGCATAACCACTGCAAGTCTCTTCTGCAGTCTGAGTAAGTTGTTCTGTTTCAGCACTTTCTCGTTCCTCCTATACATATAGTAGGTAGCAGCCAACTCCCCCGCACGCGGGGCCCCCTCTACTACATGTCAGAGGTGCGCATGGAAATTATGAGCTACGCTCATAAGCGCCCCTCTTCCCTCCGTTTTTTATTATAACAGACCCTACATTATAACTTCCAGTGTATTTTCTAAGCCATAGCCCTGCCGGCGGTCTTGTACCTGTCAACTATCACTCCTACAAGTATGAACAGAACGGCAAAGAGCACCTGTACTCCCATGCTCACAAATATTCCTGCCACCGAACTGCCTGATGTGAAATTGTCGATGGCATCCGTTGCATTTGCGTACCAATATGCCGGAAGGAAATGTGCTATCGCCATCACAGTGTCACTTAAGAACTCTCTCGGCACAAATATCCCGCAGAGGAATGCCATTCCAAGTGATATGACATTAGCACACATGGAAAGAATCTGTTCACTCTGGGTAAGCTTGCTAACTAGAAATGCCAGCGAGAGTGCTACACAGGCATACACCAGCATATTGAGTATGAACATTCCGCCCCTTGCTGAAGCTATATCATATTTTATAAGTATTCTGGAAAGTACTATAAATACTACAGACAATACGCATCCAGTAAACATCATCCCCAGGACAAGTTCCCTGTTCAGCCTGAAAAATTTGTATGATGAGCACTCTATTCTCGCTCTAAGCTTTTTCCTGTTATATACCTGCAAAACAGGCGCTACCCCAATTATCATAACGCATATCATGACCCACCCCAGATAGTTGTAAAAATTATATAACATGGAATGTCCTGAGGTCTTTCCTTCAGCCATATCGACTTCAGCCTTCTGCTCAAGTGCCGTCCTCGCTCTCTTATCGGCATCGTTCACATCATCTCCGGCCCTCTTGTACAGAGCCACCATATTCATGTAGCTGTCAAGCCTTGTCTCAAACAGCATGGACGCCTGACTTCCGGGGATAGTCGTTATCTCAAGCAGACCATCCGCAGTATCATTTGCCCATGCATCACCAAAGCCATCTGGTATCCTGATCACACAATCCACCGCCCTGTTGTAGAGAGCATCCTGAATACCTCGTTCGTCCATATCAACGCCATCTACAAGCTGCTGCGTATCACTCAGGTAAGCCATCAATTTTCTGCTCATCTCACTGCCATCCTCATCGCTCACCGCATATTTGATCGTTTTATCCTTATAATAGTTCTGTGGATCTGTGTTTCCCACATTGATGAACACAATCATGACTCCACACAGGATTCCCACATACATGACCATCTGCCCAATATATTTTCTCAAAACTTTGAAAAAAGATTTAAACACTTGCATATCTGTTCCTCCTTACCATGAGAATCCCAACTGTTATGAGCACCACAGCCTCAATAATCATTATGACGATATTCTCAGTGAAAACCTGGTGGTCACTGTAAACATTCAGCGCATAGAATGAATCCGATATCAGAGCCGCCGGATTGAGTTTGTTTATGATAGGCGCGTTCTGCTGTATCTCATACTTTACCCCGTTTATACACAGATCAGAAAGGATAGACATCACCATGGATATTCCGATCACAATACCTATCTTGGTCCCCTCAGCAAGCTTTGATATAGCCCCAACTATGACTCCAATTGCCAGACCGATAAAGCAGCCCACAAACAGAGTAAGCAGGATCTCCCATACTCTGTCGCCAAAATCCACTCCTATGCAGGACATGTATATAAAGCTTATGACCTCGACCACAAAATGTATAAGCAGCAGTGCAGCAAACTCTGCCAAAACAAATGTCATTTTTCTCTGTGGGGATACATTTTTTCTCTTTCCCGTAGCACTCACATTTGCCTGAAGATTGTTCATCATTCCTATAGATGAAAGCGATGCAAAAAGGCAGCTCATGGCAAATATAGCATAGAAATAATTGTTATACACGTTCTGGCTGCCCTCGGTGCTGGCCTTTTCTGTATAATATGATCTCTGTTCTGAGAGTTTTTCCACAAGGTCCGACATATCATCCACGCCGGAAGTCCCAGACATATACTGTTGGAGTCCGATGCCATCCTTATATATATCCTTAAGTGCATGCTCGTACTGCTTGTACTCAGAAAGCACTGTCTCAAGTATGCTCGCATTGACAGAGCTCTCTGCAACTGTAAGTCTCACATCATCTGTATATATGATGCCCTCGACCTCCTCATCAGCCAGTGACTTCTCCGCATCGCTTTCGCTCATCCTCTCAACCGACAGAAGGGCGTCATCGCCATCCGACAGCGCATCCAGCATATAATTAAGTCCATTTGCCGATTCATCCTCAGTGACCACCGCCACCTTGATATTACTAAACATCTCATCCTGTTCATATATGTTGCCAAATGCCATGTACATAAATGTGGCAAGCAATATCGGAAATACCAGTGTCCAGAAAATAGACACCTTGGCACGCATCAATATCTTTATCGTATATAGAAAATCCCGTATAAACATATTTCTCTCCTTTTAATCCCGGTTCATCTGAAATATACAAATATCAATTCTTTCAACAAATCCATAATCCAACTTACATCCAGATCAGTCTCTGAGTTCCTTGCCTGTGATCTCCAGGAACACATCATTGAGTGTTGGAAGCTCCGTGACTACCCTGCCAAATGATATGTCGTGCTCCTTGAAAAATTCCATGAGCCTCACCAGATTGTGTCTTCCGCCGGAATATCTAAGTGTCAGCATGCCACCGTTATATTCGTCCTCATACACATGTGGCTGACTGCGAAGCTCCGATATCTGTTCATCGTTAAGCCCAGGCGCCTCAACCTTTATGGTCTCCGTGTTCTTGATCATCTTCTTGAGCTCATCCTTCGTTCCAACTGCAACAGATTTACCTTTGTCCATGATGACTATCCTGTCGCAGATCTGCTCGACCTCCTCCATATAATGAGAGGTGTACACGATAGTCGCGCCTTCCTCATTCAGTCGTTTGATTCCCTCAAGTATTCTGTTGCGACTCTGCGGATCCACCGCCACCGTCGGTTCATCGAAAAATATAAGCTTTGGCTTATGTGCTATTCCACAGGCTATATTCAATCTTCTGAGAAGTCCGCCTGAAAGTTTCTTAGGCAGGAACTTTCTGTAGTCCGCTATGTCCACAAAATCCATAGTCTCCTCAACACACTTTCTTCTCTTCTCCTTATCCTTTATATATAAACCGCAGAAGTAATCAATGTTCTCGTACACTGTCAGTTCATCGAACACCGCTACATCCTGCATTACGACTCCAATCTCCCTCTTGATATCGTAGCTGTCTGGTTTCATCTCTTTTCCAAATACCTTTATATCTCCCTTGTCAAATGTGAGCAGAGAGAGTATACAGTTTATCGTTGTCGTCTTACCGGAGCCATTCGGTCCCAACAGCCCAAGTATTTCTCCCTGTTTCACAGTAAGGCTGAAATGATCCAGCGCCAGCAGATCATTATATCTTTTTACCAGATTTGTAACTTCTATTGCATTGCCTGAACTACTCATATATATCCTCCTGATCCCTGTGTATTACATTTATTGTACAATTTCATTATATACGCCCTTGAGCTGATTTAACAGTGAACTTCATCACCTTCATAATATGACATTTGTCATGTTTCTTTTTCCGCAGACTTTCTTTATAATGTATGTATTCATGTGGCATCCATTTAACATGCACACATTACATATACCACGGAGAATATATATGAAACACATATCAAACAAAGCTCTTCTGCTAGTATCAGCATTGACCCTGATATATACGCAGAACTTGAATATAAACACGCAACTCATCACAGCCTTGCTCTTGTCTGTCATCGCTGGAACTATCTGTCCTGCACTTATCGGTTTCCCAGCTCTCAGTCACACAAAAAATATCAATGATGAATGCCATCGCAAGAAATGCTTATATGTGTGTGAAGTAATTATCTGCATATATCTGGCTGCAACGTTAAAACTTCATATAATATATCTTTTTTCATCTATCGTCAGTTATGATATATACCGATACAGACAGAAATTCTCCGCAGCACTTCTGGCTATCTTATCCGTATACACGATGGTTATATGTCCCCTGAACACTGTTCTTCCTCAGATAAGCCTTGTTGTTTTTTCTCTGCTCCTAAGCGGATACAGCTGCCATGCAGACCGAGTTCGCAACGAACTTCTGTCATTGCGTGACAACACAACAGAACACGATATGCTGGTTGAACAGAACACCCGCCAGCTGCTTGAAAACCAGGACAACTTGATTCTGACCGCTACTCTTTCTGAAAGAAATCGTATTGCCCGTGAGATACACGACACCGTTGGACACATGCTCACCAGATCTATACTCCAAACCGGAGCGATAAAAGTCATAAATAGCGATGACAAGCTCGTAAAACCTTTGGATCAACTCCAGGCTACCCTAGACACCGCAATGGACAGTATGAGAAAAAGTGTGCACGATCTCCACGATGAGTCCGTTAATCTAAAGATTGCCATAAGCGATATGATAGCTGGCGTTCACGGCATTGACA
>URJU01000111.1 GCA_900548315.1 uncultured Coprococcus sp.
TTCCTGTGCATAGCATTCCTGACGGTCTTTATCCTTTTTCTTATCGTGGCCTTGTCATCACGAACATCTTTGAAAGACATGCCCGTGTCTGCATTTGTTTCCCAGTCATTATCCATAAACAGCCTATGCCTTTCTTGTTGGATCAAGATCCTGAAGTCTTGTTATTGAACCATCCTTCTCCTTGATATCTATGTTATTGAGTGTACTTCTCAGATTATTTCTGACTGCAAATATATACTCCTGCCTGAGCTGCTGCTGTTCAGCCTTCTCCGTTTCACTGAGTCCCTCTGCTTTCGATTTGTGATATAACTCGTTTATACGGGCAATTTTTGCCGCGTCTATTATCGTTTCATTCATAACTATATAAGATACTCCTTGTTTAATATAAATCTTACCACATCAAAATCATGATCTGTATATGCTGTGAACAGAGTCCCGATACCATCCCCATTCATGACTTTAACTATATTATCCATGTCCGCTCCAGAAACTATGACCATATCCGAGTTGGAGTTTGTTGCTATCCTTGCAGCCGCTATCTTCGTGGTCATTCCGCCCGTTCCATACTTGGAACCGGCACCCTTTCCCATTTCCATGATATGATCGTCTATACAATTGACTTCAGGTATGAGTTTAGCGTCAGGATTACTGTGTGGATCATCCGTGTACAGACCATCTATATCTGTGAGAAGGATCAGAAGATCGGCATGTATCATCGATGCTACTATAGCTGACAGTGTATCGTTATCGCCAAATGCCACGCTGTCATCCAGCTCATCTATGGCAACCGTGTCATTCTCGTTGACTATAGGAACAACTCCCAGCTGAAGAAGCTCATTAAATGTGTTGATAGCATTCTTTCTCCTCTCATCCGATGAAATTACATCAAATGTCAGAAGAACCTGAGCCGCTGTTCTGTGATATTCCTGAAATAACTTCTGATATATCATCATGAGTTGTCCCTGTCCTACTGCAGCACATGCCTGTCTGAGGGATGTCGTTTTAGGTTTCCTAGCAAGCCCTAAAACCTGAACACCAACTCCTATGGCTCCTGATGACACAAGCACCACATCCTTATCCTGGTTCCTGAGATCGCAGATGATGCGAACCAGTTTTTCAAGCTTTGTGTAGTCAAGTCCACCAGTCTCCTCATGTATGAGCGATGATGAGCCTATCTTTATTACTATCTTCTTCTTGTCTTTCAAATATTCTCTGTCCATTTATATTCTCCTGTGTACGATCTGTACTCTTATTTATTATCTTATATATACTATTCTTCTTGTATATCTTCTTATATTTCTTCACTGGCTGTTATGTATTCACTGCTATATCTTGATGCGATAGCCTCGGCGACTTTTATCCCATCCACGGCAGCAGAGGTTATTCCCCCGGCATATCCCGCACCTTCACCGCACGGATATATACATGTGCCCTCACTTCTGAAATCATCACCCCTTACCATCCTTATAGGTGACGATGTTCTCGCCTCAATTCCTGACAAAACGGCATCATCTGATGAATATCCGGGCATACGCCTGTCAAATGACACAACTCCTTCTATTATAGCATCGTTTATATACTCTGGCAAACAGCATTTGAGGTTGGTGAGAGTGTATCTGCCCTTGATCTGTGGTGTCACTTTTCCAAGTTTTTCTGATGGCCTGTCGTTCCTATAGTCACCAAAAAGCTGAACAGGGACAGCACCTTTTCCAGCATCATATGCCGCCTTTTCCCATCTTCTCTGGAATTCCATCCCTGCAAGCGGATGTCCTGAACCAAAATCCTCCGGGACAACATTCACAACTATGGCGCTGTTAGAATTCTCACCATCTCTTCCACTGTAGCTCATACCATTTACACACAGCCTTCCCTCCTCAGATGATGCATTCACAACATAACCACCCGGACACATACAGAAAGAATACACAGCCCTGCCATTTGAAGCCTGATGTGTCAGCTTATAATCCGCTGCTGGAAGAAGCTCTTTGTATTCAGGAGAATCTCCATACTTCATCACGTCAATATCTGACCTTTTATGCTCAATCCTGAGTCCCATCGCAAACGGTTTCTGTTCCATGGGAATTCCAGAATTATATAGGATCTCAACGGTGTCTCTTGAACTGTGACCTATGGCAAGAATCAACGCATTTGTTCTATACGTGTTTATACCGCCGCCTACAAGATCCTTTACGTGTACATCCACCTCTTCATCAGACACATTTTCATACCCCGTAAACAGAGTTTCAAACATTACCTCGCCGCCAAGATTTATAATCTCACACCGCATGTTTTTAACCACACCCGTTAGCACATCCGTACCTATATGTGGTTTATTTATGTAAGTAATCGACGGATCTGCACCATATCTCACAAACGTTTCCATAACCTCCGTGCGCCTGCCCGACCCGTCTTTAATAACGGTGTTTAATTTGCCGTCAGAAAATGTTCCTGCACCGCCTTCGCCAAATTGTACATTGCAATTAGGATTGAGATCGATCTCACCTTTCCAAAACGACTCTATCTGTCTCATTCTGTTGTCCACATCCATACCTCGTTCAATAACTATAGGTCTGAATCCTGCTCTTGCAAGATAAAGTGCCGAAAAAAGCCCAGCTGGTCCCGTGCCAACTACCACAGGTCTGTACTTCATTATCCTATCTCCTGGTTTTGGAAATTCATATTTAGGGCAACTTGTTGACATAATGTTATTATTGTGAAGTTTTTTTAATATTTTTTGTTCATTTGACACTTCCACATCTATGGATGCAATATATTTCACCTGATTTCGTTTTCTGTCATCTATGGAAAGTTTGAAAATATGATAAGGCGGTATCTGTTTTATTTTAAGATTTTTCCTTATAGCATCTTCCACATCCCTCGATTCAAATTCAAGTCCAAGTTTTACGTTATTTATTCTTATCATCTGTCAATCTCTTTCCCGCAGCAAATCCTGCGTGCATTCCACTTATCACAGCCCACATTATATTATAACCGCCACATTTTCCTGTAACATCTGCATACTCTCCCGCCACATACAGACCCCTGTATCTCTTAACCTCCATGGTGTCTGGCCTGAGCTGCCTAGTATCAACTCCCCCACATGCTGCCTGAGAGTCATCATATGTGCCATTTCCGGATATACTAAATTTCATATGTTTAACTTCTTGTACAATCTTTTTTAATTCGTCATCATCCAAATCTGCAGACATCTGAACATCAAAGCCAAGTCTACTCAAGATAAAACATGATATCTTTTCATTGACAATTCCGTTTAACATAGCTTCTATCCGCCTTGCAGGATTATTTTTTCTAAAGTTTCTAAAGTAGTTGAACACATCATTCTCGCTCATTCCCGGTACAAGCGTAACTTCTATCTCAGGATACCGACCTGATTTTAAAAGGTCTATGCACTGCATGCTGAGATTAAATACTGCTATTCCCGACAGCCATCCATCGGCAAACTGTATCTCTCCTGACTCAGAGTCATATTCATTTTTATCACACAAAAGAGAGACATCACACTTTGCCCTAACCCCTGCAAGTTCAGACATAACTTCATTACACTTTAGTCTGCAAAGAGCGGGATGTGGAGGAATCATATTTATATTGATATCATCAAGTATCCTATACACAGATTCTGTTCCACCTAATTTGGGTGCTGCTGCACTTCCAGGCGCAGTTACAACGTTTCTCGTCGTATAATCATGCTTATCCGTCCCTATCATATACATCTCCCCGGATGTTTTAACTGATAGTACGGTCTCTGATGTATGTATCTCGATTCCAAGTGTTTTTATTCTGTCTGAAAGTGCCCAGACAACGGTTGACGCCTGAAGGGACTGAGGATAAAAGTATCCTCCGTCATCATATACTTCAACCCCAAGTTCCAAAAAGAACTCTATAAGATTCCTATAACTCTCAGTATTTACTATCTGATAAGGGAAAAATTCGTTATCACTGTGATAACTCGAAAGATCAAGCCTTGAATTTGCTATATTACATTTCCCATTACCCGTTGCATACAGCTTTTTCCCAAGTTTTTTATTTTTATCTATAATGAGTACCATTGCTGATCTGCACGTTTCTTTTATTTTTATGGCTGCTGTCATCCCTGCCGGACCACCGCCTACAACAATAACATCATATATCATTTTTTCACCTGTTCTCTCTGTTTATCTCGTCATTTTTAATGAATCTATGAATCTATTAGCATCGTATATACTATCAAAATATACATCTTTTATTAACAATTTTCGCATTCCAAGTCCTATGGATTCCATTGGTATACCAGTCTCATAACAGATACTCCCATACATATTAAACAATGTTACGCGATTATTGTATATGCTCACATAAAAAAATCTGTGTTCAAATCTTTCATTGGCATCAACTACTATACCTCCCATGAGATTAGAGCGTTCACTGTCCATAGCTGGTAAATCACCCTTCAATACTATTTGGTGAACTTCCGTCTGTCTCGTATCATTATATCTCTGGTTGTTTTTAATGATAAATTCCCTGCCCAAAATCGCAAATACAAATATACTGATAATGATAATAAATAAATACACGGTTCTTTTCAAGCAAAAATACCTCCATAATATTAAAGATATCCATTTTTGCCATATCTATACCGCATAAAAAGCGGATATTTTCACAATTGATTGTGAAAACATCCGCTCTAAATATTGATATTCAATCCTTTTTTATTATTAAATTACTCCCACACTACGCCAGCTTTGTTGTCACTCTCAAATACTGTGACATATGTCTTTCCTGGATTGAGTTTTAATTCCTTGCCATCCTCTGTGTAGTACTTGGTGATCGCATCATCACTTTCCTTAGTCCAAGTAACCGGAATCAACTGTCCATCAGACACATAATATCCATCGCCTGAACCAATCAAATCGATGAGCTGTCTGTCATGGTCATCTATACTAGTATAATGTGCAAACTGTATGATGATATTTTTGAATGTAAGCTGTTTTCCTGTAAGGTCATCTATCTGCTTATCTCCGTATTGGAATCTGTTATATACCTTATTCTTTGAATCATACTCAAACCACGGCTGTGTATACACAGACATGTTAAGTGTAAGTTTATTTGCAGCCTCACCCTTTGGAGCTGTATCTTCCTCGTTGAACTCAAATTTGCTCTTGAATGATTTATTATGTTCTGTTCTGCATCCAAGATAATCAAGTCCAGCCTTTATCATATCACTGTTTGTATATACATTGTGTGGAGCCTCTCTGTCTGATGATCTGTAGAATGAAACAGATCCCTCTCCTCCAAGACCACTTATGTGATCAATGCCTGTATTGTCAAGTTCCTCCTGTCCCTGTGGAGACTGTCCATAATGCATATATATGGCATCATACTCCATAGCTGTAGTTACATAATATGGTCGACAGCTTCTTATCGAACCAACCTTCTCAAGGTTGCTGTAATCACTGAAGATTGCAAGCATTCTCGTGATTCCACCCTCAACAACAAATTCATAAAGGATATCCGCCTGACCTATCCCTGACTGTGGGATTGCATTCTCTATATTGTTGATCATCACAGCAAGAGGACGACCGTACTCCTCTTTTCTCTTCGTGTTCCACTCTCCTGTGAGATCGTTATATATTCCCTCATGGTATGTCTCGTCAATCACATCAGCAGACTTCATCATATCTGTCTGCGATACATCGACCTCTGCTTTTGTCTCTGTTGTGGCTGTTGTATTTTCTTTCTCCTTCTTGGCACCGCATCCGAAGAGTGACAATCCCATCACAGCTGCAGCAGCCAAAACCAATCCCTTTTTAAATTTCTTCATAGTCTCTCGTGTATCCTTTCATAGTAAGTATTTTTTCCTGCATGTTCTCCATGACCTTACGCTCATCTTCCTCCATGTGATCATACCCTGACAGATGGAGCATGCTGTGAGCAACGAGAAAAGCCAGTTCTCGTGTCTTTGAATGATTGTACTCAGCTGCCTGCTTATACACCTTGTCAATAGATATTACGATATCTCCCAATAGCAGTTCACCTGTAGTAAGATCAAAGTTGTCACACCGGCTATCCTCGAGACCATCAAAGTTTCCAGGAACTATATAATCAATCAGCGGAAATGACAGCACATCCGTGGCACTGTCTATATTCCTCTGTTGGTTATTAATCTCATGTATGGAGTCATTGTCTGTCAAAAGGACATTGACCTCACACTCATATGGACATTTGACAAAATCCAAAGAAGCATCTACTATCTCCCTTATCACAGTCTCGTAGTCTTTTATCTCAATATCACCATACTCATTCTCAATATTAACTGACATATCACTTTCCTCTGTTTCTCTGAGCATTTCGGGAATTCTCAACTGCTTGTTTTCCCTTTCTGCTCATTTTATCTTCATATTTTTCATATGCATTCACAATCTTCTGAACAAGTGGATGTCTTACAACATCCAAGCTAGTCAGGTGACATATGCTAATGTCATCTATATCCTTCAGCACCTTCAGTGCCACATCAAGTCCTGACTGTGCATCATGAGGCAGATCTTTCTGTGACAGATCACCTGTTATGATTGCTTTAGATCCAAATCCAATACGTGTGAGAAACATCTTCATCTGAGCTGGAGTTGTATTTTGCGCCTCATCAAGCACTATATAGGCATTGTCCAGCGTACGTCCTCTCATATATGCCAGAGGAGCAACCTCTATGAGTCCCTTCTCCATATTCTTCATAAATGCATCAGCACCCATAATCTCATACAGAGCATCGTATAACGGTCTGAGATATGGATCAACCTTGCTCTGGAGATCTCCAGGCAGAAATCCCAGCTTTTCTCCAGCCTCGATTGCTGGTCGTGTAAGTATTATCCTTCCCACTTCATTATTTTTAAATGCCGTTATAGCCTTCGCCATAGCCAGATATGTCTTACCTGTTCCAGCAGGACCAACGCCAAACACTATCATGGATTTCTCTATTGCATTAACGTATGAACGCTGTCCTACTGTTTTCGGCTTTATAGGCTTTCCATTAGTTGTATGACAGATTATATCTCGATCTATCTCTGCAAGATTCTCTTTAGCTTCCTGAGGATGATCATTCACCATGGATATTACATAGTCTACCTTTTGTTCATCAAGGACAGTACCTCTATCTGCCATCTCAAACAACTGCTCTATCACTTGGATAGATTTCTTTACTCTGTCTTCATATCCACTGACCTTCAACTTGTCATCACGAAGTATCATGGATACATCAAAAGCCTTCTCAATCTTCTTTATGTTGACATCAAACTGGCCAAACACCGTCTGGACATAATTGGATGCAACCGTAATAGATTCTGTATCTGTCTCTTATACACATCTCCGCGCCCACGAGACGCGCAGTAATCTC
>URJU01000112.1 GCA_900548315.1 uncultured Coprococcus sp.
GGATGATAATATAAGGTGCAATTTGTTTGGAGAGGAGAGACCGATGTACAGATTCTGGTAAAAAAATATGGAAAATTGTCAAGTATCTCTCGGGGAAAGAGAAAACTACAATTTTCCATATTTATATATTGTGATATTATGTTGTTGTAAGTTGTTATAGAACTGATAACATGAAAAGTCGTGTGTGTGCAAAGTGTGTTATCCCTGGAGAGGAGTAACTTTCAGCCCTTTATACAGTTTAGTATAAAGGTTTCGTTCATCTGTATATAGCATAACACCACGGGCATCGCGGACTATGTATGCATATTTGTTTTTTTGAACATTCATATAAAGAACTTCGTCAACGTTAAGCTCTTTTGCTTTAACCTTGGCAGCACTGACGCTTAGCGGTTCTAGTTTGTATTTTTTGATTGCCTGCTGAACGGTCATAATCTACACCTCCATTAATAAATGATCGTAACGTGCTTTAGTAACTATCTACAGTATATTGTAAAGAAATAACAAAGTCAACTGGTAAATGTGCACAAACGTACAAAAAAACACCGGATGCTAAAAAAAGCGGTGTGTATAATAGACAAAAAAGGAGAGAATATTAATGCAAAATGCAAATTATTATCAAATGATGGAAAGTCAATTGTCACGGATATGTGGTGAAAATACACAAACAAATAAAAAAAGACTTTTGCTGCACTGTTGTTGTGCGCCGTGTTCAAGTCATTGTCTTTCAGTTCTTGCAGAGTATTTCTATATAACAGCATATTTTTATAATCCAAACATAACTGAATACAATGAGTACATAAAAAGATTTGATGAACTTAACAGGTTTGTACATGAGGTGTATGTTCAGGGGGTGGATGTGGAACTTGCAGAGTATGAACCGGAGGTGTTTCTTGATATGGCAAAGGGTAGGGAGGACCTTCCTGAGAGAGGAGCGAGGTGCTATGACTGCTATATGCTCAGATTGGACAAGAGTGCATCATATGCAAAGGAACACGGGTATGATATATTTACGACAACGTTATCCATAAGTCCCCATAAAAATGTACAGTGGCTAAATGAGATAGGAGAGTTTGTGAGCAGGAAGTACGATATAGAATATTTGTTTAACGATTTTAAAAAGAAAGATGGATATAGACATTCAATCCAGCTTTCTAAGGAATATGGACTATATAGACAGAATTTCTGTGGATGCGAGTTCAGTAAAAAAGCAGCAGAGGAAAGAGACAAATTGAATAAAAAATAATGAATAAAAATCCTGTTTTTTGTCGCTAACACAAAAATAAAAAATATCCTGAAAAAATATTGTGCCACATTGTCAAATGTGGTAGTATTTATTAAATTAAGAAAAAAGAGGTCAATAAATGTGGGTTATCTCAAGCATATCCCTGTTTTCACTCTTTTTTTTTGAGCAAAAATAGAAAAATGAAAGGAATACGATTATGAAAGCTTTTTTGATACTTGAAGACGGACACGTATTTGAAGGTAAAAGTATTGGATCAACTGATGAGATAATCAGTGAGATCGTGTTCAATACTTCAATGACCGGCTATCTGGAAATCCTTACAGATCCATCATATGCAGGGCAGTCGGTTTGTATGACATATCCGCTTATAGGCAACTATGGTATATGCAGAGAGGATATGGAGGCTGGCAGACCTTGGCAGTCAGGATTCATTGTTAGAGAGCTGTGCAAGACTCCTAGCAATTTCAGAAGCGAGATGACCATAAACGAATTTCTTGTTGAGAATAATATAACTGGTATAGAGGGAATCGACACCAGAACACTTACCAAGATTCTCAGAAAAAATGGTACCATGAGAGGTATGATAACAACTGATGAGAATTACGATCTTGATGAGTGCATGAAGCGTATAAAGGCATGGAAGATGGGACATGTTGTTCTAGATGTTACGTGCAAAGAAAAAATGTTCTATCCTGGTGATGGATTCAAGGTTGCAGTCATTGATCTCGGTGTCAAGAAGAACATCGTCAAGTCACTCCTTGCAAGAGGTTGTCAGGTCACAGTATATCCTGCAGAGACACCTGCTGAAGAGATCATCGCAGACGCTCCGGACGGAATCATGCTTACAAATGGCCCTGGAGATCCAAAGGAGTGTAAGGTCACAATAGCTCAGGTAAAGAAACTTTTTGATACAGATATTCCAATTTTTGCAATATGTCTTGGACATCAGCTTATGGCACTTGCCAACGGCGGAGATACAGAGAAGATGAAGTACGGTCACAGAGGCGCAAATCATCCTGTAAGAGATATGAAGACAGGCAAAGTATATATTTCAACACAGAACCATGGATATATGGTCAAGGAGGACAGCCTTGACAGAAAGATCGCAGAGGTCAGCTTTGTCAATGTAAATGATGGAACAGTAGAGGGCGTTCATTATCTCGGAAAGAATGCTCAGACAGTCCAGTTCCATCCGGAGGCATGTGCAGGTCCGCTGGATACAGATTCACTGTTTGATACATTTATGAATATGATGGAGGTGTCAAAGTAATGCCAAAGAATCCTAATATAAAAAAGGTTGTAGTTATTGGATCGGGTCCTATAGTCATAGGTCAGGCTGCTGAGTTTGATTACGCTGGTACACAGGCATGTCGTTCCCTGAAGGAAGAGGGACTGTGCGTTGTCCTCATTAACTCAAATCCTGCAACGATCATGACAGATAAGGATATAGCTGATAAGGTATACATTGAGCCTCTTACTGTAGACGTGGTAAAGGCTATTATTGAGAAGGAGAAACCGGACAGCCTTTTGCCGACACTTGGTGGTCAGGCCGCCCTCAACATCGCCATGGAACTTGATGAGTCAGGTTTCCTGAGAGATCATGATGTGCTTCTTATAGGAACATCATCGACGACGATCAAGAAGGCCGAGGACAGACTTGAGTTCAAGAAGACCATGGAGAAGATCCATGAGCCTGTAGCACCTTCGGAGGTCGTTACAACTGTCCAGGGAGGTCTCAACTTCGTAAAGAAGATCGGATATCCTGTAGTTCTCCGTCCGGCTTATACACTTGGTGGTTCGGGTGGTGGTATCGCCAATAACGAGGAAGAGTTCAAGGAGATCCTCATGAACGGTCTCAGACTTTCACGTGTCGGACAGGTCCTTGTCGAGAGGTGTATTGCCGGTTGGAAGGAGATTGAGTACGAGGTTATGCGTGACGGAAACGGAACGTGTATAACCGTATGTAACATGGAGAACCTTGATCCTGTCGGAGTACACACTGGAGACTCTATAGTCGTGGCTCCATCACAGACACTTGGTGACAAGGAGTACCAGATGCTCAGAAGCTCAGCACTGAACATTATCTCAGAGCTCAACATCAAGGGTGGATGTAACGTTCAGTTTGCCCTGAATCCTAATTCTTTTGAGTACTGTGTTATCGAGGTAAACCCAAGAGTTTCAAGATCATCAGCTCTGGCATCGAAGGCAACTGGATATCCTATCGCTAAGGTTTCAGCTAAGATTGCTCTTGGATACAATCTGGATGAGATTAAGAATGCTATCACAAAGAAGACATATGCCAGCTTTGAGCCGGCACTTGACTATGTGGTTGTAAAGATACCTAGACTTCCATTTGATAAATTTATCGCTGCCGATCATGATCTGACAACACAGATGAAGGCGACCGGCGAGGTTATGAGTATCTGTACAAACTTTGAGGGCGCGCTGATGAAGGCTCTCCGTTCATTGGAGCAGCACGTAGACAGTCTCTGGTCGAGCAGATACAAGGATATGACAGACGAGGAAGTTATAAAACTACTCGGACATGTGGACGACAGACGTATCTACGTTATAGCCGAGGCTATCAGACGTGGAATATCATACGATCAGATATATGATATCACCAAGATCGACAGATGGTTCATAGACAAGATACACAATCTTGTAAAGGCTGAGAGAAAGATAATCGAGTCAAAGGGAGATATCTCCAAGGAGCTCATGAAGGAGATAAAGAGAGTTGAGTTCCCTGACAAGGTTATCGCGAGACTTACAGGCAAGACAGAGAAAGAGATCAGACAGATGCGTTACGACTACGGCGTAACAGCGCATTTCAAGATGGTTGATACATGTGCAGCAGAGTTTGATGCCATGACCCCATACTACTATTCTTGCTTTGATTCTCTGGAGAATGAGGTTGCTGAGGATAATTCAAGAAAGAAAGTTATGGTTCTTGGATCGGGCCCTATCAGAATTGGACAGGGTATTGAGTTTGATTACTGTTCAGTTCACAGCACATGGGCATTTGAGAGAAAGGGTTATGAGACCATCATCGTCAATAACAACCCTGAGACAGTCAGTACAGACTTTGATATAGCAGATAAGCTTTACTTTGAGCCGCTTACAGCTGAGGATGTTGAGGCTATCGTTAATCTCGAACACCCAGATGGAGCTGTTGTACAGTTTGGTGGACAGACAGCCATCAAGCTTACAGAGGCACTTATGGAGATGGGAGTACCTATTCTTGGAACAAGTGCAGAGAATGTAGACGCTGCGGAAGATAGAGAGCTGTTCGACGAGATTCTTGAGAAGTGCTGTATACCAAGACCTGCAGGTAAGACTGTATTTACAAGAGAGCAGGCACTTGAGGCTGCAAATGAGCTGGGCTATCCGGTTCTTGTAAGACCTTCATACGTTCTCGGTGGACAGGGAATGCAGATTGCAATTTCCGATAAGGACATCATAGAGTTCATGGATATCATCAACAGACATACTCAGGAACACCCAATACTTGTAGATAAGTATATCATGGGTAAAGAGGTCGAGGTTGATGCTGTATGTGATGGTGATGATATACTTATCCCTGGTATCATGGAGCATGTTGAGAGAGCCGGTATACATTCAGGAGATAGTATCTCAGTATATCCTGCTCAGACGCTTTCGCCAAAGACAAAGAGAGTTATAGCTGATTACACCAAGAAACTTGCAAACAGCCTTCATGTAATCGGACTTATAAATATACAGTTCATCGCATATAATGAAGAGGTGTATGTAATAGAGGTAAATCCTCGTTCAAGCCGTACAGTTCCATATATAAGCAAGGTAACAGGAATACCTATTGTAGATCTTGCAACCCGCGTTATCACAGGCGAGAAGATCAAGGATATGGGTTATACTCCGGGACTTCAGCCAGAGTCAGAGTACTTTGCTATCAAGAAACCGGTGTTCTCATTTGAGAAGATTAGAGGTGCTGAGATAAGTCTTGGACCTGAGATGAAGTCAACAGGAGAGTGCCTTGGTATATCGAAGAACTACAATGAGGCTCTTTATAAGGCATTCCTTGGAGCTGGAATCAATCTTCCGAAGACCAAGAAGATGATCCTCACAGTTAAGGATTCAGACAAGTTGGATGCAATCAATATAGGAAAGAGATTTGCAGCGCTTGGATACGAGATATATTCAACAAGAAGTACATGCAGAGTTCTCAATGAGAATGGAGTTCCTGCAAAGCTCATCAATAAGGTTGAGGAGCCATCACCAAATCTTCTTGATCTGATCCTGAGTCATGAGATAGATCTGATCATCGATACTCCGTCACAAGGTGTTGAGAGAAGTAAGGATGGATTCATCATCAGACGTCATGCTGTTGAGACCGGTGTTACGTGTCTTACAAGTCTTGATACAGCCGACGCGCTGCTTACAAGCCTTGAGACTGCAGATACCACAAAGCTTTCGCTTGTGGATATAAGCGAGATATAAGAATCTGTAACCCCGGTGCTGTGTTCGGATTTTATATATCCAATCAAGAATATGTGTGCAAATACATCAAAAACTGTGTGGTTAAATAGATAAAAAATGGGGCAAAATGATAAACAATGTTAAAAAGGGTTGTCATTTTGCCTCATTCAATTTATGCTTATGGGCGAGTGAGATTTATTTGAGATTTTTATAGAAAAACGAGGTGAAATATGCATAATGTACCTACAGATGAGGTGTTTGTGATAGGACACAAGAATCCTGATACGGATTCGATATGTTCTGCTATAGCATATGCCCATCTGAAAAACCAGCATGAGAACAAATTTATACCAAAGAGAGCTGGGAATATAAACAAAGAGACACAATTTGTACTTGATTATTTCGGCGTGAAGGCACCTGAACTTGTGAGCAATGTAAATGTCCAAGTTAAAGATATTGCATACAGAATCGTAGATGGAGTATCAGGTGATATAACCATGAAGAAAGCATTCGAGATAATGCAGGACAATGATGCTACAACACTTCCAGTTGTGAGTGGGGGCAAGATCAAGGGAATCATAACCGTTGGTGACATAGCGGAGGCGTATATGCTGGAGAAGGATGATAACTCTCTGTATATAGCCGGCACAAAGTTCTCACATATAATAGATACAATAAACGGTGAACTTGTGTATGGTGATGCTGATGGGTGTGTGAAGGACGGAAGAGTGATTGTTGGGGCTGCCCAGGTCGATATTCTTGAGAGACATGTCAAGGAAAATGACATAGTGATAGTGAGCGACAGAGTTGAGGCGCAGCTCGCAGCAATAAACTGTGGGGCCAGCATGCTGATAGTCTGTCTTGTAAATAGTATATCTGATGTGGTCCTGGAATTTGCAAAGAACAAGGGGTGTGCAGTTGTCGTAACACCAACGGATACCTATGCTGTCGCCAGACTTATCGGGCAGAGTATGCCGATAGGATTCTTTATGATAAGAGACCATATCATGACTTTCTATGAGGATGATGATATAGATACTCTTAAGACGACCATGGCAAAGACCAGAGTGAGATATTTTCCTGTTACCGATGGTTATGGCAATTATAAGGGACTTGTTTCGAGACGTAACTACATTAATGCCAGAAAGAAACAGCTTATCCTTGTGGATCACAATGAGAGGACACAGTCTGTTGACGGTGTTGAGAATGCGGAGATACTTGAGATCATAGATCATCACAGAATTGCTAATATAGAGACGATGAATCCTGTTTACTTCAGAAATCAGCCTCTTGGATGTACAGCCACGATAATCTATCAGATGTACAGGGAACAAAATGTCAAGATTGACAAGAAAATAGCAGGACTGCTCTGTTCTGCAATTTTGTCGGATACGCTTGCATTCAAATCACCGACATGTACATTTATCGATGAGGCTGCAGCAAAGGAACTGGCAAGACTTGCCGAGATCGATATATATGAGTTTGCCATGGAGATGTTTGATGCGGGAAGTAATCTCAAGGATAAGACTATGGACGAGATACTTCATCAGGATTTCAAGAAATTCGATATCGGAGATATGGTTGTTGCCGTTGGACAGATCAATTCCGTAAATGAAAAAGAAATTGACAGAATAAGAACTGATATGGGC
>URJU01000113.1 GCA_900548315.1 uncultured Coprococcus sp.
CGAGATTACTACGCGTCTCGTGGGCTCGGAGATGTGTATAAGAGACAGCTATATTCCCGGACTTCACAGTTCTTTATTCCAAATGCGGCAAATTCCTTATTTGTCATATCATTGAAATATGACTGCACTATCCTTGAAATTCCATTGTGTGCAACAAGCAGATATGTTTTGCCATTTTCCTGGGCCTCCGCTTTCAGTTCATCCAGCAGATTGTAGACTCTCTGGCACAGATGCACCATAGTTTCACCGCCTTCATAGTGATCCAGGAAATGTGTCTTCGCCTCAGCAAATATTGCTCCATCTCTGGCGGTTCCTTCGTATTTGCCAAAGCACTGCTCCCTGAGTCTCTCCTCCGCCCTCATCGGGATCCCGGTGATCTCAGATATATGCCTTGCGGTCTCAGATGCTCTGATCAGAGGAGAATACAATATCTCATCTATATGATATCCGCCATTCTTTATGATCTCACCAAGTTCCTCCGCCTGTCTGTGTCCAAGCTCTGTGAGTTCTATGTCTGTGGCACCGCATATCTTATTTTCCACGTTCCACACCGTCTGTCCATGCCGTGTGAAATACAGTGACGCCCCCATCAGATGCTCATGTTCCGTTATCTTCTCCCTGAGTCCGAAGTACCGCACAAGGACAGCCCTCGCGTCATCATATCCCTGGGCAATCCTCTTTTCCACCCCCTCCGGTGAGAAATCCAGCATTCCGTCTATGGCTCCGCCGAGCGGCACGGATGGATAGATGTGTATCATCTCTGCATCATCATATCTGTCAGTCCTCCGCGCATCCAGATGCACCACCACAAATTTGCGGTATCCCTCATCATAAAGCGGCTGTATCGGCACATTGTCACCGCCGAGGAAAAATCCCCCGTCATAATACTTAGTCTGATCTATAGTTTCCATCGGAAATATAACCGGTATCGCAGATGACGCCAGAAGTATACGCTCTATCTCTGAAGGCTCCATGCCCGCAAGCTGAAATCTCTCTGGCGTAGGCTTGCCCTCCACATTGAGACAAGTAGCATAACAGTTCATACTGCTGTTGGATACTCCCGTCAAAACCGGAGAGTTTTCAAGTATATCCATGAGTCCTTCCCTTGAAAAAAAGCCATCCTTTATCTTCATTCCCTTCGCCACCGCATCAAGTCCTATACACTCTATGGCACTCTGAATAACCGGATTGTCTATGGTTGCGAGTTTCTCCTTGATGGACTCAAACCATTTATTCCTGTTGTCCTCGTCTATATCTTTGTTGGAGAGTATTCTGTCATTTGTTATGTCGTACCACATCTGTGTCGCCTTATCCAGATCACCGCAGGCATAAAGCGCCGCATTGAGTGCACCCACCGAACTTCCCGAAACAGCTTTTATGTCTATGACATCCTTATACTCCTCAAGGGCTTTCCACACTCCTATCTCATATGAACCTCTGCCTCCGCCTCCACCGAGAACCAATCCATATCCATCTTTGATGATCACATCCTTCTTATCCTGGCTGTCCCCGGCTCCAAGCTCTGTATACCTCGCCTCTTGACGCTGCTGTTTTTTCTGGGCAATGGTCTCCTCTATCACCTTATGCAATTCCTCCGCTCTGCCCTTTATCTCCTCAGTCTTTTCCTGTATCTCTTCAAGCATTTTTTCTTTATCCATATATTTATACCCCCTTTTTAAGAGTCATTTTCGTATGATGCACATCAATTTTCATACAATCATTTTACCATGCAAAAACCTTAATCTACAACCGTCCTCGATAATACTTTATAACTTTTCATATGGCGACATCCAGCAGCGCTACGCTCTTGTGTTTCTCGTACACACTGAACATACTATAATTACATTTTCAACATACTTCCTTAACATCCGATACACAAAATAAACACAGTATCCCTGTAGTATATAACCAGATTGATGAGGACAGCGGATGTACGAAGTGCCCAGGCAGCATCAGCGCACTCGCCGTCACTCAGACTAACAACAATCATATTTACATAGATGAGTGGTCCGGCGCCTCTGAAATTCCGGAATCCACTCCTCATAACCTTCCTTTTTTATTTTAATTTTATAAAAGACGGATATCAGAAATTAACATTTACCCATTTTCCACTTCTGATATCCGTCTTTTATGTGTTGTATTTTCAATTACTCATCAGTACTCTGATTTTATCTATATTCACTGTCCATCTGCAGCTTTGCGATCCTGCCTCAGACTGTACCACCACTTAAACACAGCACTTCCGATGATGATCACGTAGCCGGTAATGCTCAGCGCATCCGGTATCTGATCCAGAAATACAAATCCCAGGATTGCGGCAAATATGACCTGGCTGTAGTCAAACACTGATATCTCCTTCGCCGGAGCTTTCTGATAAGCCGCCGTGATGCTGAACTGTCCGCCTGCTGCCGCAAGACCGGCACAAAGCAGACATACAATCTGCTGCCACGACATCGGCGCATGATCCACTATGATAAAAGGCAATGTCACAATGCATGAGAACACCGAAAAGCACATAACTATGACCGGTCCGCGCTCCCCCTGCTTTCCAAGTTTTCTCACATATGTATATGCAATGCCTGCACCAAGTCCGCCGGCAACCCCGACCATCGCGTACAGAAAATCCATGTGAAATGACGGCTTTACCACAAATACTGCCCCGGTAAATGCAAGTATAACGGACGCCCACTCGATCTTATTTGCCTTCTCCTTCAGAACAAAATAGGACGCGATGATCGCAAAGAATGGGGAGAGTTTGTTGAGGATATTTGCATCGGCAATATTTAATTTGTCTATGGCATAGAAATTGCAGATAAGTCCGGTCGTTCCACATATACTTCTCGCCACAAGCCCCGGCCAACTGTCCTTTCTTATCCTGAACTTATCCTCAGTCTTCATAAGCATTGCTATCGCAACAACAGCAGCCACCGCATTTCTGAAAAATGCCTTCTGCATAGTCGGCAGATTCCCTGATATTCTGACGAAAAATGTCATAAGCGAGAAAAAGAATCCCGCCATGATTATGAACAGGATTCCTTTATATTTGTCTTTTATCACGATTTTTGATGACATTGCAGCCTCCTCATAATTGTAGAAACTCTAATTAAATGCATCATCCTTAAGGCCATGGGAATAAAGATAATCCTCCCACACACTGTAGTACTGTGCCTGAAGATGTATATCATCCCATGTGTAATCCTTGATGAGACCACCTTTTCCATCGTCAACCACCGTGTTCATATCCAGATAAAACAGCTTGATTCCATCTGCGTATGCGGCTATGGCACCGTTCTTCTCATCTATATTGTCATTGTTTACAATATCATGAGTGTCCGAATAATCACTTGACACATGCATACAGCCCATCATAAATATGACCGCATTTGGCTGAAGTGCCTGGATCTGCGATATCGCATCCATATAGGTAGACACATACGAATCTGTTGCGTAGCCAGCCTCATTTATTCCCAGCATGATATATATCTTCTTAAATGTCTGGCTGCTCAGAAGATCCGTGAGTGTTGCCGTTCCATTTGCAGCTATCTTCTCACTCATAAGACCAAATGTCGTAAGTCCCTCCATGTATGCAAACTGAGCATTGTCAAGTCCTGAATACAGTGCAAGACCCTCTATACGTGAATCACCGATAAACAATGCGTCATCGAAATATGACTTGTCTACCTTTACATACGGATAG
The DNA here is from genome assembly GCA_900548315.1 of uncultured Coprococcus sp. Taxonomy (GTDB): domain Bacteria; phylum Bacillota; class Clostridia; order Lachnospirales; family Lachnospiraceae; genus Coprococcus. The sequence goes on from URJU01000113.1 coordinate 3,698, forward strand.
TCTGTCTCAAGGGCTATCTTTGTGAGATCTCCGTAGCAACTGTTTCGAGATTTCCTGGTCTTGATCTTCTTGTACTGAGTCGGTCTTGATACCGGAGCAGCCGATCCTCCAGTATCTATCGATGCTTTCTGTTCCGTCGCTTTCTCTGTTGTCTTTTCCGTTGTCTTCTCAGCAGCCTTTTCTGTCGTCTTTTCAGAAGTCTTCTCCGTCGTCTTTTCTGTTGCCTTCTCTGTAACTTTCTCCGTTGTCTGCGCAGTGGTCTTCTCGTCCTTGCCGCTTTCTGAATCAGCCACCTTTGAGACATCACTCTCACTGCCCGACTCCGCTTTTTCGTCAAGCAACACAGTCTGCACCATAGGATGCTTAAATGTCACATCCAATTTGTATATTCCAAGAGCTGCCCCGGCATATCCTCCGGCAGTGACTATGATACCTGACAGTATCAGGATAGTAAACAGTGGGCAGCCTTTTATCATTTGCCATAATTTCTTCATTTGCCCACCTCCTAAAATCTAAAGTAAAGGAATGGATTGGATCCACCCTTTGCTATCTGGTATATACAGAACCAGAACAATGCCAACATGATAAGCTTGCACAGCCAGTTTCTGTAAAATTTCTCAATAAGCTTTCTCGGCCACGGTGTACATAATACAATACATATCAAAAGCAGCCACCAGTATGTGTGAAGTAGCATGTAAAATTTGTCTGCGGCATGGATGAGCACTGATCCCTCGATCTTCATTCCAAACATCCTCTTCAGATATAGATAAAGCGTCTTGAGATCACTTATGTTAAATATCGTCCATGACACCGGTATCAAAAAGAACATGTACACATGTCCAAGTATCTTGACCTTGTCAAATACCTTGCCAAGAAACAGCTTTTCAACGAGCAGGAAAACAAACAGGAACAGCCCCCATATAAGAAAGTTCCAATCTGCACCATGCCACAGTCCGGTAAACATCCACACCGTAAACATGGCAAATATCATCCTGACCTTGCCCTTTCTGTTTCCTCCCATCGGTATGTACACGTACTCGCGAAACCATCGTCCAAGGGTTATGTGCCAGCGTCGCCAGAAATCCGTCAGCGAATGTGCCATATATGGATCTTTGAAGTTCTCCGGGATCTTGAACCCAAGGATCATTCCAATTCCTATCGCCATAACCGAATATCCCATAAAGTCAAAAAGCAGCTGGAACGAATATCCCCATGAACCAAGCCACGCCGTAGGTGTGTTTATTCCAAATGGTCCAACTGTCTGAACATCATTCCAGAGACTTGCTATCTTGTTCGCTACGAGAACCTTATATGCCAAACCAAGGACAAAAAGAGCTGCTCCATGTTCTATATCATCAGCCTTTGCCTCCCTGTGGTCAAGTTCCGGTTTTACTTCGTCATAGCTTACTATCGGACCTGCTATGAGCTGAGGGAACATACTCACATATGTTCCAAATTTTATTATGCTCTTGTCCGCCTGATATTTGAGTCTGTAGACATCCAATATATATGATGTTATCTGGAATGTGTAAAAACTGATTCCAAGCGGCAGTGTTATTGCAACACTGTCAAATATCTTTGTCCCCGCAGCTGTGTTAATTATTTCTATAAAGAAATTTATGTATTTGAATATGAAAAGCATGCCAAAGTCAAATACCATGGCAACAGCCAGCCAGCAGTTTCTCTCAAATGAACAGTCTATCTCGGAATAAACCTCTATATCGTAGAATCGTTTTATTCTCCTTGCTGCCCAATAGTTGAACACTATAGAAAACATCATCAAGAACACATATACAGGCTCACCGTATGCGTAGAACACAAGGCTGCCCAAAAGCAGTACAACATTCCTGTACTTCGGCTTTGTCACAAAATAAAAAAGCAAAAATAAAGGCAGGAATCTAAATAAGAACTCCATGCTCGAAAAAACCATAATAAACTCCTTAAAATTGAAAATAGTCAGTCCAGTGTGAGTATAAATACTTTTAACACTTATGTCAACCGACACCAATCCTATTTTTTCTTAATTAAATGACAAAAATAAACGACGCATATTCGTGATCCGAATCTGCGTCGTTTATTATCTGCATATCCATCCTATGGAATTATAAGTAATCAAGAGGATCGACATATGATCCATTCAGGAATACGGAAAAGTGACAATGCACTCCTGTTGAATATCCTGTAGAACCAGCATATGCTATCGTCTGTCCCTGTGACACCACATCACCTACGCTTACCGCCAAAGATGAGTTGTGAAGATACATGGTTACAAATCCATTGCCATGGTCGATCATTACATAATTACCACCGCTCTCGCCCCACTCGGCAACTGTTACAACGCCTGAATCAGCTGCAGCAACCGGGGTACCATATGAACAGCCTATATCCAGCCCCATATGATTTGTACTTGCGCCTGCGATCGGAGACTCTCTAGGTCCAAAGTAATCTGTTATAGGACCTGAAACCGGCCATATGAACCGTCCTGATCCTGTGGATGAACCACCGTTATTATCACTGCTGCCACCGTTGTCATCACTGCCGCCGCCATTGTCATCGTTTCCGGAATCGCTGTCCTGCTGCTGTCTCTCCTCTTCCTGGCGCTTAAGCTCCGCCTCTCTGGCTGCAGCTTCCTTTCTAGCTATCTCTGCAAGCTGATCATCAAGCTCTGAGGCTTTCTGGGCAAACTCAGCTGCTATCGCCTGCTGAGCAGCCTTATCATTGCTGTATTTGTTGATCTCATTATTCTTCTGGGTGATCACATCATCCAGATCAGACTGTTTCTTCTCAAGATCTGCCTTTACCTTCTCAACATCCTTAAGATCCTTCTGAAGTGTCTCCTCATATGTCTTTATGTCATTCTTTGTCTTGACCAGCTTATTGAGCTGTTTCTGATCATATGAGCTTATCTGATCAACGTACTCAGACTTGTTCAAACTGTCCTCAAATGATGCAGAAGACATGAGTGCATCTATGTACTCGACATCGCCCTCCTCGTAGAGGTACTGGATTCTCTTCTTCATCGCCTCATACTGGTTGTCCTCGCTGACCTGAGCCTCTGCAAGTTTCTTCTGTGTCTCATCTATCTCTGTCTGAAGATCTGACTCTTCCTGTTTCTTCTGTACGATCTGTGTACTGATGTCGGTCATCTGCGCATCCAACTCAGTAACCGTCTTCACAAGACTGTCTATCTGTTTCTGATACTTTGCTGCATTCGCCTCTGCCTCTGCCTGACTAGCCTCTGCGCTCTCTTTCTCCTGCTCAACATCTTCCTTGCTCTCCTCAGCGTGCACATCATACTGAGGTGTTGTAAATGCTGCTCCAAAAGACATGAGCAGAGCACCAGATGTCACAAGTGCAGCCTGCAATCCTTTCTTTCTCAATCTGTATAAGTTTATCTTCATTATCCGTGCCTCCTAAATAAACACATCATCTGCAATATCCATACTAAAGGTGCCTTAAGCCCCTACTTGCCAACATTATAGCATATAATCTGTCACAAAACTCACCATCTATTTGTGAAATTTTTGTGCATTACACCCTGAGATGCTTTCTCGTAGTGAGCAAACTTCCCACAAGTCCAACTCC
>URJU01000114.1 GCA_900548315.1 uncultured Coprococcus sp.
TTGATATACTCATAAAAGTTTAAAAAATACTTAAGAGGTAGATGAGATGAGTTTATTAAAAGAATGGCGTGATTACGCATATGGATTAGATGACAGAACACCGGAGGGTAAGGAGTTCTGGCTGAATTATTTTCAGGCTGAGAAGGGTGTATATGAGAAACTTCTTGCAAATCCGCTTGCAGACACAGAGCATGGAACAGTAAAAGAACTTGCGGATAAGTATGGTCTTACCATTCAGCATATGATAGGTTTTCTGGATGGAATAGATGACAGCCTTATGGAGTCCAACAATCTTGATGATGTGACAGAGGATTCAGAGGTAAAACTTGCAATTGACTATGAGAAACTTTATATGAACATGGTTGAGTGCAATGCAGAGTGGCTTTATACTCTTCCACAGTGGGATGGAATATTCCCTAAGGAGAAGAGAGATGAGCTTTATAAGATCCAGAAGTCTTCAAAGACTATTATAAAGGCGCCGAAGGTTGGAAGAAATGATCCATGCCCTTGTGGAAGTGGTCTCAAGTACAAGAAGTGCTGTGGCAAATAATTATATAGTGATATCAGTTTAACAATTTATAAATCAATAAGGCGGTTAAAGATTGATCTTTAACCGCCTTATTGATTGCTTTGGCAGTATAACCGGAGAATGTGCAGGAGGTGATAGCAAGTGGAGTTTAATAATGCACAGAAAAAAGCAATATGTCATGGAGATGGTCCAATGATGCTTCTTGCTGGACCGGGATCGGGAAAAACTACAGTACTTACACACCGGATAAAGCATATGGTACAGGAACAGTGTATACGACCGGAAAATATTTTGGTGATTACATTCACAAAGGCTGCTGCTGGCGAGATGAAAAATCGATTCCAAAGTCTCTGCCCAGATGTACGGGGGGTGACATTTGGAACTTTTCATTCGGTTTTTTTTTGGATATTGAGAAATGCATATAATTATACGGGCGCGGATATTGCAACTGATGCTGAGAGATGTGGAGCTGTGAGGGATAGTATAGAAAGACATGGTTTCAGGTACGATAGCCAGGAAGATTTTTCAAGAAATGTCCTCGGTGAGATTGGTTATGTAAAAAGTGAGATGCGGGATTTATCAGGATATGTGAGTGCAACCATGAAAACAGAGGATTTCCAGATCGTGTATAATGAATATGAGCATTTTCTCCGCAGTAGAGGTAAGATAGATTTTGATGATATGTTGGTGTTTACATATGAGCTGTTTACTCAGAGGGACGATATTATAGATATGTGGAGAAACAAATTCAGATACATCCTAATAGATGAGTTTCAGGATATAAATTCAATACAGTATGAGACGATCAGGATGCTTGCCGGAAAAAGAAAGAATATATTTGTGGTTGGCGATGATGATCAGTCTATATATGGGTTTAGAGGAGCGGCTCCAGCTATAATGAAGAGGTTCCCGGAGGACTTTCCTGGAACCGTTATAGAGTATTTAAATGTAAATTACAGATGCAGCTATGATGTGGTGGAGTGTTCTAAGAGGGTTATAAAGAACAATGCTGATCGATATGACAAAAATCTGCAGTCAGAGTATATTCCTGGTCAAAGCGACAGAGTTCATATAGTCAAGGTGAAAGATGTGGCAGAGCAGAACCGAAAGATAGTAGATAGAATAAGAGAACTCAATAATTCAGGAATATCATATTCAGACATTGCTGTGATATTCAGGACCAACACAGAACCGAGAGGACTCTCATCAAGGCTTATGGAAAATGGAATACCTTTTTCCATGAAGGACAGTATCCCGAATATTTTTACCCATTTTCTGGCCGAGAACATATTTGACTATATAAGACTTGCCAGAGGCAGCAGGGACAGACAGATATTGTTCAGGGTGCTAAACAAGCCGAATCGCTATATAAGCCGGGATGCAATAGATTCTTCCCAGTTTGATTTTGAAAAGATGCGACAGTATTACAAGGACAAATATCGTATAGTGAACAACATAAATGTGCTGGAAAACGATCTAGAGAGAATAGGCAGACTTGCTCCATATGCTGCAGTAAATTATATAAGAAAAGCTGTGGGGCTTGATGCGTATGTGCAGGAGTATGCAGAGTATAGAGGAGTGAACGCTGATGATTACATGGATGTGCTTGAGGAGATACAGGAGAGTGCCAGGGATTTTCTCAGCATTGACGGATGGTTTGAGTATGTGAAGGAGTATACGAAGGAACTTGCGAAAAAAAACAGGAGTGGAGTGTCCGTGAGCGATTCTGTCACACTGACTACTATGCATTCTGCCAAGGGACTGGAATATTCATACGTGTTTATAATGGATGCTGTTGAGGGAATGACGCCACACCGAAAATCTGTGGAGAACGGTAACGTGGAGGAGGAGCGTAGACTCTTTTATGTTGCTGTCACAAGGGCGAAATATGGGTTGTATATATATGTACCGCAAAAGGTGTTTGGAAAGAGTGTACAGGCGTCAAGATTTGTACAGGAAATGCTGGTGGACAGGAATCTGATAAAAGCCGGTAATAAAATAATCCACAAGAGATACGGGAAAGGTGTAATAACCTTTGCCGATGATAAAAAATTGTGTGTATTTTTTGAAAAGACGGGAGAGACAAAGACCCTCAGCCTTGAATATACCATCTCCAATGAACTGATAGAAAACGCATGAGAGCGGGCTGGCATATAAAATATAATGAGTTGGGGAATTAATTGGTAAATACCACATGGATTGGGTACATACCATTGTGAGAGATGGTTTTATATATGTACCGTTATCCGTGTGGTAACTCTGATCTCATATAGATCAGTATTCATCATCTGAGTTGAATTCGAGATCATCAAGGATCTCATCAAGGGCATCGGCGGCTCTGTTGAATTCGTCTTCATCTGTGATGCCTTCGAGGTCAACATCGTCGCCATTTTCTGTGTATCGATATATTAGAATGTCTGAGTCTTCATCGTCTTCTGGAAGAAGAGCAACGTAAGATATATCGTCAGCCTCAAATTTGGCAATCACCTCACAACTGCAGGTTGTACCATCGTCATAAGTTATATCGATCATCTCAATATCATCCATATCACTAGAAATATCGTTTTGTATGTTTGCCATGTAGAATCTCCTTTGCTTTTTTTATATCATAAAATTAACGGGCACGCTTGTCAACTTTATTGAATTATAGGAGCTGCTGTGATATAATATCAACATATTTGCGTGGGCATAAGGAGACTGCCGGGCGTGGGTGCAGGACTGGTCATAAAGGGAATGTTACAGAGGAAGTATAATAACAGGAATACTTAAATGACTTGTGAGCTGACTTAGATGTTATGGAGGGTTTTATTAGATGAAGAAAATTGCATATGTAGCGTCAGAGTGTGTGCCATTTATAAAGACGGGTGGACTTGCAGATGTTGTTGGAACACTTCCAAAGATATTTGACAGGAAGGAATATGACGTAAGAGTTATAATGCCTAATTATCTTTGTATACCGAATAAATATAGGGAGAAGATGCAGTATATTACACATTTTTATATGGATATCGGATATAAAAATGACTATGTAGGTGTTATGTATCTTGAATATGAGGGTGTGAAGGTTTACTTTATCGATAATGAGTACTATTTCAATGGACCTACGCCGTACGGTGATGTCAAGTGGGATATAGAGAAGTTCTGTTATTTCTCAAAGGCGGCGCTGTCTATACTGCCTTCCATAGGTTTTCAGCCTGATATAATACATTGTCATGATTGGCAGGCAGGTCTGGTTCCTGTATATCTCAAGACACTTTTTGCTGGTGATCTTTTTTATACGAGCATGAAGTCAGTTATGACCATACACAACCTGCAGTTCCAGGGCAAGTGGGATATCAAGACAATCCAGGAGTACTCAGGACTGCCTGATTATGTCTTTACACCGGACAAGCTTGAGGTTCAGAAGGATGCAGCCATGCTAAAGGGCGGACTCGTATATGCTGATAAGATAACTACAGTCAGCAACACCTATGCAAAGGAGATCCAGACACCATATTATGGAGAGGGGCTTGATGGCCTTCTGAGTGCAAGATGGCAGTCATTGTGGGGAATAGTCAACGGTATAGATTACGAGGTATGGAATCCGGCTACGGATCCTCAGATATATAAGAATTACAGTATTGATAACTTCAGAGAGCTAAAGAAGATCAACAAGATGGAACTCCAGAAGGAATGTGGACTTCCTCAGGATGAGAATCAGTTCGTAATCGGTATAATCTCAAGACTTACGGATCAGAAGGGACTTGATCTCGTTGATAGGATCATGAATGATATATGCTGTGATGGCGTTCAGTTCATAGTTCTCGGAACAGGTGATGTCAGATATGAGAATATGTTCAGATACTATCAGGGAATACATCCTGCAAAGGTGTCTGCGAACATATACTATTCGGATGAGAGATCACATAAGATGTATGCGGGATGTGATGTAATGCTTGTCCCATCGAGATTTGAGCCGTGCGGACTTACACAGCTCATGGCACTCAGATATGGAACTGTTCCGGTTGTCAGAGAGACAGGTGGTCTTGCGGATACAGTAGAGGCATACAATCAGTTTGAGGGAACCGGCACGGGATTTTCGTTTGCAAACTATGATCCTTATGAACTCTTAAATGCGATCAATTATGCAAAGGAAGTATACTACAACAATAAAGAGGCGTGGTATTATATACAGGAGCGTGGCATGAGACAGGATTACTCATGGTACAATTCAGCGAATATATACAAGGATCTGTATAATTCATTATAAAAATAAAAGGGGCAGAGAATGATTTGCATTTTCTGCCTTTTTTAAGGACAGGAGAGACATTTATGGCATTTGACGGAATAGTGATATCCAATGTGGTCAGAGATATGAAAGAAAAGCTGGTCGATGGCAGGATATATAAGATATATCAGCCAGAGAAGGACGAGCTGAATATTGTTATCAAAAACAACAGGGAGAATTACAGACTTCTCATATCGGCAGATGCAAGTCTTCCGCTTATATATTTTCAGCAGACATCAAAGGAGAATCCGATGACTGCGCCTAATTTCTGCATGCTACTCAGAAAGCATATCAACAATGGTAGGATAGTGGACATTTATCAGCCGGGATTTGAGAGAATAGTAGTCATTGTGATAGAGCATCTTGACGAGATGGGAGACCTGAAGAGAAAGAAACTCATCACGGAGATAATGGGAAAGCACAGCAATATAATATTTGCAACTGAAGATAATGTTATAATAGACAGTATCAAGCATATCTCCCATATGGTCAGTTCTGTTAGAGAGGTACTGCCGGGAAGGGTCTATGAGTATCCTCCTGCGGGCGGTAAAGTATCACCGCTTGAAGTGGGTGAGGAAGATTTTATAAAACGTGTAAAGGGCAGCCCGGTCAATCTTATAAAGGCAATATATCAAAATATAACGGGATTTTCACCAGTGGCTGCGGCGGAGGTGTGTTACAGAGCAGACCTTGACGGTAATGCGTCAACCGCCAGCCTCAGAGATACCGATGTGAAGTTGCTCAGTGACAGATTCTTTGGTGTGGTGGAGGATATAAGGTCCGGAAATTATGCACCACAGATAATCCTTGATGGATATACACCGGTTGAGTTTTCGTCAATAGAAATGACTATGTATGGAGATAAGACCATTGAGCACAGGAACAGCATATCACAGGTCCTTGATGAGTATTTCTACAGAAAAAGTGCAGTGACCAGGATAAGACAGAAGTCCGCTGATCTCAGGAAGATCGTGTCAAATGCCATAGAGAGGTCCAGCAAGAAGTATGATCTTCAGCTGAAACAGCTCAAAGATACGGAATCCAGAGAGAAGTACAGAGTGTACGGGGAACTCATAAACACATATGGTTACGGTGTGGAACCAGGTGCAGACAGTATGGAGGCACTTAATTATTATACCAATGAGATGATAAAGATACCTCTTGACAAGACAATCTCAGTGATGGAGAATTCCAAGAAATATTTTGCAAAGTATAATAAGTTAAAGCGTACATATGAGGCTCTCACCGGACTGACAGTAGAGACCAGAGAGGAACTTGATCATCTGACATCTGTTCAGACGTTTCTTGATATGGCTATAGATGAGAACTCACTCACCCAGGTGAAGGAGGAGCTTATCTCATGTGGTTATATCAAGGGACATTATGGACGAAAAGGTGATAGAAAGGCAGCCAAGTCCAAACCAATGCACTACGTCTCAAGTGATGGATTCCATATGTATGTCGGAAAAAACAATATACAGAATGACGAACTTACATTTAAGTTTGCAAATGGAGGGGATATGTGGTTCCATGCGAAAAAGATGCCTGGATCGCATGTCATAGTCAAGCTTGAGGGAGCCGTTGAACTTCCTGATTCAACATATGAGGAGGCTGCAAGGCTGGCGGCGTATTATTCATCGGGCAGAACGGCACCAAAGGTTGAGATAGATTATACTGAGAGAAGAAATATAAAGAAACCTGCGGGGGCAAAACCTGGATTTGTGATATATCATACAAATTATTCCATGGTTGCGGAGCCTCAGATAGCAGGCATTAAAGAGCTTGAATAGACAAGCTAAAATATTCCAATATTGATTTGATTTTTACGTGGGTGTGAAGTATAATATAATATCTGTTGTCAGAGATTCGAATATTGATGACAGATAGAGTAACAGGAGATATGTATGATAAACAGTATGACGGGTTTTGGCCGCAGCGAGAAGGTCACAGAGACATATAAGATAGTAGTGGAGATGAAATCTGTAAATCACAGATTTTGTGATATAAATATAAAACTTCCCAAAAAGATAAGTTTCTTCGAGACATCCATAAGAACTTACCTGAAGAAGTATATTGAGAGAGGAAAAGTCGATGTGTTTATCACATATGAGGACTATTCCGATGGCAATGTAAAGCTTAAGTACAACAAGGATGTGGCAGAGAAGTATATGAGCTATTTCAACCAGATGGCAGCAGACTTTGGAATAACAAATGATGTGACGCCGGCAGCTTTGGGAGGATTCCCAGATGTGTTCACGGTTGAGGAGCAGGAAGTGGACAAGGATGAGCTGTGGAAGGTTCTTGAGAAGTCACTTGACGAGGCTGCAGAGATGTTCGTTGCGTCAAGACAGACTGAGGGAGAGAATCTCAGAAAGGATCTGGTCGACAAGCTTGACGAGATGAAGGATGCCGTTGATTATATTGAGAGGGTGTCGCCCTGTCTCTTATACACATCTG
>URJU01000115.1 GCA_900548315.1 uncultured Coprococcus sp.
GAGCCTTATCGTCGGCAGCGTCAGATGTGTATAAGAGACAGGTCATACACTTTCCGATATTCTGGCCAATGATGATAGGGATAGCTGTTCCATAGGTTACAACACCGGTTGACGATATGGCCTGAAGGATACCGACTGATGCGGATGAACTCTGTATTATTGCGGTCAGTACCAGACCTATGAGTATTCCGAGTAATGGATTGTTGAACGATGTGAACAGATTCTGGAAACTTTCAGATTCCTTGAGTGGTGCAAATACACCCTCCATTGTGTTCATTCCAAGGAAGAGGATTCCAAGACCTACGAGTATACTGGCTATATCACGCTTTTTGTTGTTGCTCGTAAAGAGTATGATAAAAGCACCTATACATATGAGGATAGGGGCAAATGATGATGGTTTTAAAAGTTTTAAGAATATGCTTGTCTCCGCAAGATCTCCCAGACGAAGTATCTGTGCGGTTGCGGTACTACCTATATTGGCTCCGAAGACAACAGGGATAGCCTGACCAAGTTTCATGATGCCGGCATTTACAAAGCCTATGAGCATGATGGTGGTGGCTGCAGAACTCTGAATGATGGCTGTTACTGCGGTACCGAGTGAGAATCCTTTGATAGTTCCTGTAAACTGATTCTTTCCGGTTGTCAGTTTCTCCAGAACTTTTTCAAGGCTTCCGCCAGCCAGGTTTTTTAGAGAGGCTCCCATGAGGTTCATTCCGAACAGGAATAAGCCAACGCCTCCAAGCAATGTTAAAATAGAAAACAAATCCAAAATTAATGCCCTCCTGAGTAAAGAATATTTTACTTTGAAATCCCAAAGTAAAAACAAAGTAATAAATATGTAAAAATGCCCATTCGTTTTTGATTATATCACAACAGTAGTTTTTGTACTATTGAAAAAATAATGCAAATAATATTGACATTTCGTCAAATGTAACAATTAATTAAGAGGTGACTACGTGCCTTATATTATGTTAGAATGGCGCTGAACAGTGGATTTGTCAGAGATTTAATAAACAGTAATAAACAAAAGAAGGCATAGATCGTTGGTGCCGGATTGGAGATAGATATGTCGGTCTTTACAGATAAAAGAGTGTTTGGAATAAAAAGAAAGAATGCCAGCGGACTTTCCACGGCGGGACAGGTGTGCGCGAACGATGTCATACTGTGGGTTATATTTTTACTGCCGGTCAATATAGTACTCCACGGAGCAGGACAGTGTTTCGTGTCCATTGGTTTATTTGCCGGTAATGTTATTGGATGGATTTTCCTTTCGAAACGAATGAATTCCTATGTAGAGATCTCAAAAAAGAAGATACATAATGCGCCAGAGCTTTTTGCAGCAAGATATGATTCGTGGGTACTCAAGGATCTGGTATCTGTGATCTGGATCATCACATTGGGACTTATACTAGTGTCGGTTTTAAAGGTTATTGTGTCTGTCGCTGCCTATTTCATGGATATGGATGAGACAGTATGGATGGCGATAATTGTGGCATTTCTGGTGCTTGCGACGATTCTCATAGATAACAGGCTTATGGGGGTGATAAAGACAACTGTATTCATACTTGTGATAATAGCATGTTTTGCCCTGATAGGTCTCGTATTTTACAGAATGGATGTGTGGGAAATATTGGACAATTATAGAAGGTCGAGACTTACAGGTGGGACGAGCACATACCTGAATATAATGTATCTGGATGGAAAACCGATAGATATAGGAAGTGCTGTGTCTATGATGGGTGTGGGACTGGGCTGTATAGCCATGCCGCTTATGTACAAGGGGGTAATAAACATACAGAATGTAAAAGAGCTGGATGCGGGAAGAATATGGGCTATAGTATTTGAGGGGTTTACGATAATATCTAGTTGTGCCTTGGCCATGCTGGTGGTTCCAGTTCTTTATCCGACCAGGATATCAGCGCATATGAACTCGTTTCAGGTGTACAGCCTGATGCTAAAGAAATTGCTTGGTGATAGCAGATATGCCCATACGGCTAGACTTGCAGTACTTATGATATTTATTCTTGCGGTAGTTGTAATGCTGGAATCATTTATGAGAAATATATGTGAGCATATAAGAGGATTGATTCCGTCAATGACAAATGCGGGCAGGGGGATAAAACTTTCTATAGATATTGCAGTTGTTGTGATCACAGGCGGCATAATATTTATATTTGGAACATTTGTTGAGTATGACAGGGAACTTATGATAGCGTGTAGCTGGGGGCTTTGTACGGTGGCACTGGCAGCACCACTGATGATGAGTCTCATGTACAGACATTCCACAAAGGCGGGAATGTATGCCGGAATATTTTCGGGTATAGCAACTTTCTTTGTATGGAATTATGTCCCGGTGCTGCACATAGGCAGTCTTAAGGAATATTTTGATCTGAGCGGAGATGTAGCAGGGTTTGTGGTGAGTTTTTTGTGCACAGTTCTGGTAAGCAAATGTACACAAGAAAATGACCAGAGTGAGTTAAAGGACTTTGACCGCATGGCTGAGGATCAAAAGTAATTATTTCGTTGGAGGTGTAGCATTGAAATACAGGATAGCCTGTGTGGGCAGGATAAAGGAAGATTATTTTACAGGAATGATAGAAGAATACTGCCGTGGCATAGACGGGAGAGACAGTCTTGAAATATGCGAGGTTCCAGATGAACGAATACCGCAGAAATGCGGTGACAAGGTGAATGCCATGATACTTCAAGCGGAAGCAGTAAGACTGAAAAATGTGATAGATCCGAGTTCGTATGTTATAGCTCTATGTATAGAAGGAAAAAAGACTTCCACGAAAGCTTTGAAGGAGCAGATACTTAAAGTTGCGGCTAGAGAGTGTGATATGGTGACATTTGTCATAGGAGGTTCACTGGGGCTGGATCCTGATATAGTGAAGTTGGCAGACTACAGACTAAGTGTGTCAGATATGACATTTCCGCATCAGCTGATGAGGGTGGCTCTGGCAGAGCAGATAATGGAGGTATCCATACAGATACACAGTTGATATTGTTCTGAAACGGTGATTTGCGGTCTGCTTATTTGTGATATGTTATATTGTTCAATATAGTATAAGCTCTATATATCTGCTCACTTAGCAGAATGGCAGTCATTTCGTTGGAAGGGGAGATAGTACACACAGAGAAAGTTTCCATCATTTCAATTTCGTCCTGAGTAAACCCTATATAATAGTTAAGCTTTGAGATGCCGCTGGAGGTGATCGAATTTATCTGGGATGCAAATTTCTCGGAGGATATGGTGTGTGATACTGTGTTGTCTATTGAACTTTCATAATCAAGATATCCTTTGTAACAATTGCCATATCCATAATATGCAGGATTGTCAGTGGCAGGGATTACCGCGAAGTATGCACTGCTATGTCCTGCGGTATATTTTATATGCCCAGATGCGCATACTATCTTCATATTACAATATGGGGACAACCTTTTGACATATTCGTTGATAGCACTGCGGCACATAGGGTTGATTTTTTTTTGATTAACGTATATGTTTATATCCATGTGATTTTCTCCGCTTTTAGATCGATATTATTGTATTAAATGAATCTGACATGAATTATATATCACTTTGGAGAAAATGCAAAGTATATAAAACAATGGATAATGGAGGAAATTATAAATTATGCAAAAAAAATTATTGGCCCTTGATATTGATGGCACACTCACAAATACACAGAAGGAAATAACACCGAAGACGTTGCAGAAGATCATAGAGGTCCAGGAGAAGGGTCACGTTGTGGCTATAGCATCCGGACGCCCACTCCCGGGTATAAGAAAGATTGCTGATACGTTACAGCTTGATAAATTCGGAGGATACGTTCTGGCTTTTAATGGCGGAAGGATAGTCAATTACAAAACGGGAGATGTGGTTTATCAGGCGGCTCTTGACAATGAGATCGTGCGTGAGATATATGATTACTGCCTAGGCACGGGATGTGGTATGGTGACATATGATGGCGACAGGGTGATAACTGGAACAGATATAGATGGTTATATGACATTTGAGGCGAGCATCAATCATATGGAGATCATGAGGATAGATAATTTTAAAGAGTACATTGATTTTCCACTCAACAAGTGCCTGCTCACGGCGGAGCCTGACAAGGCAGCCAAGATAGAGGAGGAATTGGATGCAAAATTTGGCGAAAGGGTGACCATTTTCCGTTCGGAACCATATTTTGTCGAGATCATGCCTCAGAATGTCCACAAGGCAACATCTTTGGAGAAACTTCTTGGGGTTCTAGAGATGGAAGTCAAGGATCTTATAGCATGTGGAGATGGCTATAATGACCTTACCATGATAGATTATGCAGGTATTGGAGTTGCCATGGCAAATGCACAGGATATAGTGAAAGAACACGCAGATTACATCACTTTATCAAATGATGAGGATGGTCTGGTTCCTGTTGTTGACAAGTTCATTCTAGGGGACGAAAATATTTAAAAAGTGTGAAATGTCCAGTATTGCGTTGAATTTGGTTTTCTTTTGTAGTAAAATGCAATTCTGTATGAACAACAAAATTTGAAGACTATTTGATATTTAGGAGAAAACTATGAGAAACAATATAGGTGGTCGTGGCGACAGAGAATCTAACAGAACTCCGTCCAACAGAAATTCTGATGCAAGATCAAATGGCAGATCAGGTGGTAAGAGAGATTATTCCGGCGAGATGTTGTTTGACGATAATGACGATTATGATGATGACGCAGATTATGACAGCTACGATACTGTGAAGAGACCGGAGGATGATTACAGCGACAGTGCATTTGGACCTGATGCGGATTATGATGATGCAGATGATGGCGACTGGAGAGACAATACTGCTGCAACGGACGATGGCTCAGCGGATGATGAGTATGAAGATACAGAAGACTGGCAGGATATGAAAGATAAGATTAGAAAAAAGAAGAACAGAGTATGGGGTATAATACTTGCAATAGAGATAGTTGCAGCTATAGTGATAGGTGTCTTGTTTGCAAAGGCATACATTAATAACACATACAATAAAATGCAGTACAACGAACTTAAGGATACCCACATCAATGAGGACCTCAATGAGGAATCTGTCAAGAAGATGACGGGATATACAAACATAGCTCTGTTTGGTATAGACACAAGAGATTCAGGAATGGTTGATGAAGGTGTAAGATCAGACAGTATAATAATCTGCAGTATAAATAACGACACACAGGAAGTAAAACTTCTTTCAGTATACAGGGATACGTATCTTGAACTCTGTAATGATAGTCAGTCATATGAGAAAGCGGCACATGCATATGCATATGGTGGAGCCCAGGGTGCAGTAAATATGCTCAACAAGAATCTTGACCTGAACATAACAGACTACGTTGCAGTCAATTTCACCGCGCTCACAGAGGCTATTGATGCACTTGGCGGTATAGATATTGAATTGAAGGAAGAGGAGTTATACAAGCTCAACCAGTGCATAGATGAGCAGATGGGGGTTAACGGAATTTATTCAGACTATGTATATGATACAGGAGTGGTTCATCTGAATGGCGTTCAGGCGACAGCATATTCGAGAATAAGAAGTACGGATGAGGGTGATATAACAAGAACATGGAGACAGAGAACTGTTATATCAAAGATGATCGAGGCGGCAAAAAGTGCTGGACTCTCAAGACTTCTCGACTGTATAAACGTTGTTGTTGACGATGTAGCTTCAAGTCTCACAGAGAGCGAGATCATGGATATGGCAAAGTCATGTTTCAACTATAAACTCTCAACAACGACAGGATTCCCGTTCACTATCGCAAGTCCTACTATGAATGATGTCAGTTATGTGGTTGCGTGTGATCTTGCAACAAATGCAACGGCACTTCATAGATTCCTGTTTAACGACAACAATTATACACCATCAGCAACAGTTCAGAATATAAGTGACAATATAGTAAACGATTCAGGTTATGGCAATCAGCTCGATCTTGATTCATTTACAGTTCAGGATGATGTCGACTCAATTGTAAATACCGACGACAGCAGTGATTCTTACGATTATTGATGACATATTACGGTGAAAAAATACCTTGCCTGCGGTTTGATGTACGACCACATGCAGGGTATTTTTTTTGTTTGAATTATACGCTGTATGTGATATACTATCTAAGAATATGCAGAGAGATGATAATGTAAATTTATATAATATTGCAAAGGATGGATATGCATTATGGAGAACGCTAATAATATCAAGATGGACAGGATACTTCTTAAGATGAGCGGTGAGGCACTTGCCGGCGATAAGAAACATGGATTTGATGAGGCGACAGTAAAGGATGTGTCAAATCAGGTCAAGCAGATAGTTGACAGGGGCATACAGGTATGCATTGTCATCGGAGGTGGTAACTTCTGGAGAGGAAGAACATCTGATAATATGGATAGAGTGAAGGCAGATTCTATAGGAATGCTTGCCACAGTTATGAATTGTATATACACAGCTGATAGTTTCAGGAGCTGTGGTATAAAGACACACATCATGACACCTTTTGTGTGCGGCAACATGACAGAGCTTTTTGACAAGGATAAGGCAATAGCGTACATGGAGCAGGGCGATGTGGTATTCTTTGCAGGGGGAATCGGTCATCCATACTTTTCAACAGATATGGCGACAGTGCTCATGGCAATTGAGGTCAGTGCAGATGTCATTCTTTCTGGTAAGGCGATTGACGGAGTTTACGACAGTGATCCAAAGATCAACCCGAATGCGAAGAAATATGATTCAATGAATATAAGTGATATCGTGGACAATAAGCTGGGTGTTATAGATCTTGCATCTGCGGTTCTCGCAATGGAGAACAAGATGCCTATGATGCTTTTCGGACTCAATGACAAGAACAGTATCGTAAAGGCTGTAACAGGCGGTTTCACAGGAACATACGTCAGAGCCGAGTAAGTGAACAAAATAGAGAATAAACACTGCGGTTAAATAGCAAGAAAACAGTGAACATAAAATAAATATAAGAGATCAATATATTTTCAGGAGGAATGAGAGTAATGTTATCACAGTACGAAGAGAAGATGCAGAAGTCAGTTGACAACCTTGAGGCGGAGTATGCGACGATCAGAGCGGGAAGAGCGAACCCTAATATCCTCAACAAGATAAAGGTTGAGTATTACGGTGTGCCAACACCTATGCAGCAGCTTGCAAATATAACAGTTCCTGAGGCGAGAACTCTGATGATCGCACCATGGGAGCCATCACTTGTAAAGGA
>URJU01000116.1 GCA_900548315.1 uncultured Coprococcus sp.
CGGCAGCGTCAGATGTGTATAAGAGACAGGTGCAATGACAGTCGCGGTCGCCTGCGCAAGGTCAAATGGAAATCCCGTCACATAGGATGCCATGATCATGCTGAAATTCACATTTGGCTGCCACATGATGACGGATGCAGGATTCATGATCCCACCATACACCACTATACACACAAGTGCGCCAAATATACACAGTCCCAGCTTTGTCATGTTTCTTGTCCTCACGCTGCTGCCTGCAAAGAACAGTCCGGCAAGGAATCCCACAAGTCCCATTGCGAACATCTGCCACGGAGTCCACGGTCCCTGTCCCATGATGAAATTCGACACGAACATCGTCATCGCCCCAGTGATGAATCCGCCCTCACAGCCAAATGCCACTCCGGCAATGATAACTATGGCCATGACAGGTGTAAAATTCGGCAGCATGAAGAATGCGGTTCTTCCCGTCACCGCCAGCGCACACATGACTGCCAGCGTCACTATATCTCTGACCTTGGGCTTTCTGTCCTCAAATGACACAAAGAACGGCAGCATAGCCTCAAGCAATACAAGCAGAGAAATAAAGAAATACTTCTTATCCTCAAGTCTTGCCACTCCAAACCATATGGTTGCAGGTATGAGGACAAGCACTGCAGCAATGCTCGCAACCGTCCTCCTGCCAAATCCACGTCCAGATGAATCCATCACTATATCCTCATTTCTCTTCTTTGTGATGGGGCGTATTGCCACGAGCAGACCAAATATTGCCGCTATCATAACACCATACAATACCAGATACTTTCGTCCTTCCGCCGTGACCGTCATCTGCTGCACAAGACCAGACAAGTCTGATACCGACATTGTATTCCAGAATCCAAACACGATTATCACGGTTGTCACCGCTATGGTAAGTATCTGCCAGATACTGAGATTTTCAACCTTCCTGTCCTTATTCAGTATTATGTTTACCAGCTTGTCATCTGATACACTGGCTGTCCCTGACATTTTTACAGTTTCCGGATTGTCCTCATTTCCGTCGCCAGCCTTTCCCGTCATATCCATATCCATACCGTATGCGGCAAGAACATCCTGAACAGTCACCGCGTCCTCCAGTACATTCCTCGATATTCTAGATGCCGCTGTGGTGAAGAAATTATTGCCCGACATGTATCTTCTCACAGTGTCAACGGCAGCCACCTCCCCGTCAAACAGGAGCGCGATCCTATCACCCGCCACTGCACAGAATTCAATGTCATGACTCACAATGACTATGGTCTTACCTCTTTGACGTAATTTTTCAAGCATATCTGCCAGCTGCATCTTAAACTCATTGTCAAGTCCCTTTGTCGGTTCATCCATGAGCAGGATATCCGGATCCGCTATAAGTACCTTTGCCAGGGCAAGTCTCTGTTTCTCTCCTCCCGAAAGGTCATATGGATGTCTGTCCAAGAGATTCTCCAGCCTGCAAAATCTTACTATATCTGCAAGCTGCTGCCTGTCCTTCGCATCGACAAGTTCCTCCTTCACAGAGCGCCGGGTAAACAAAAGCTCCGGATTCTGTGGCAGCATGCCTGTTTTGAGCCCCTTTTCTATGCGAACCCTGCCACTATACGGTCTGTATACATTTGCCAGAATCGACAGCATAGTTGACTTTCCTGATCCATTACTTCCGTTTATCATAAGGATCTCATTCTCAAATATATCAAGTCTTACCTGCCTCAGTACATCCCCTGCGTTCTTCTCATATCTGAAACTGACCTCGTCAAGGCTGCACACCACTTTTCCATTTTTCCCAGCGATGCCGGCATTTCCCGGCACCGCTGGTTCTCCGCCATTTTCTCTGAATTTTCTGTCATAATCTGCAAGCCACTCCCGGGCATCCGGAACCGTCAGTGGCAGATGAAGCTCCTCACCATGCTCCAGCCCCATATATATCTGAACCGAGGCCGGCATGGACAGGTAAAGCCCCCTGTCTATCTTTCGCGTCCTAACACTCTCTGCAAATCCTCTCACATCTCCGTCATATATGATTCTGCCACCCTCCATCACGACCGACCTGCTGCACACCGGCAGCACGTCCTCAAGCCTGTGCTCGGTCATTATAATGGTCGTTCCAAGCTCTCTGTTTATCCTCACAAGACTGTTTATGAAATCATTTGCTGCTATGGGATCAAGCTGACTCGTAGGCTCATCAAGGACAAGGACATCCGGCGTAAGTGCCATAACTGAGGCAAGATTTACCAGCTGTTTCTGACCTCCGGAAAGCTCCATGACCTTTCTATGGAAGATATCTCCCAGTCCGAAAAATGCTCCCATCTCAGCAACGCGCCTTCTAACATATCCATTGTCATATCCAAGACTCTCAAGTCCAAATGCCAGCTCGTGCCACACCTTGTCTGTGACAAGCTGTGCATCCACATCCTGCCACACAAATCCTATCCTGGATGCGGCTGCTCCGTCATCAAGTGACCTCACATCTGTACCGTCAAAAACTATATCGCCGCACCTATTTCCAACAGGTGCCACCGACGGCTTGAGATGCCTGAGAAGAGTTGTCTTGCCACATCCTGACCTGCCGAGTATGACGACAAATTCTCCCCTCTTTATATGAAGTTCCGCATCCTTGATGGCAGCCGGAAGAAATGTCTTTCCGCTCTCATCGTTTCCATCCGGATATGCAAAACTGAAATTTTCTATATCAAAAATATTCAACATTATATCCTCTTTCTGTTTAAGCTTTTAACCATGGGCATACCTTCATATGTCTCTGTCTTACCGCATCTCTCACATGTACAAATATTGGCAGTCCGATCAGGCATGCATACACTATATACATACTCACTGTGAGTGTCCCAGTGAGATTTCCCCTTATAGCCGGGTAATACCAGAATTTAAAACCGCCCTTCATACTTCCCCAGAGTACATAACCGCCACTGACCAGCATGTATACAAGCGCCCTGACATCCCTCTTTCGGAATCGGAACAACGAAAATGCCGTTCTTCCCGGCAGACCATATCCTCTCGATCTCATACTGTCTGCGGTTACAAGCGCCCTCTCCAAAGACCACGTCACAACAGCCGACAGCACATGACACCCGGTTCTCACTCTCCTGAAATATCTGCCGTTTACACTGTATCCGGACGCTTTCTGCGCCCTGTACACCTTACCAAACTGACTGGTAAGCTCCGGGATGAACTTCAATGTCATCGAGAGTACAAGTGACAATACAGGTGCAAGCCTTCCAAACAGGTAAACCATCTTGTCAGAACTGATGACTGCATTAAAGCATGAAAACCAACACAACACACACACAAGCAGAAATGCCGCCATGACACCATATGCTATGGACTCCAGGGTAAGTGGATTCCCCGATGGCAGATATGCCAGTATCGTGACTCCCTGATGACTGAACGCCGGATTAAAAAGCGCCGTCAATATGATAAGAGGAATCATATATTTTAAATTTGTGATAAATCCACGCTGTCCCCTAAGTATCACCGAGTACACAAATGCACCTATAAACGATATGCCCAGGCATACCGGATTGGTAAATGCCAGGGCATATCCTATAGCACATATAAAGTACATCAGATTTACTATCGGATGATAGCCGGAAAATGAATCATTTCTGTTCACTTTCTGTATATTCTCCAATCAATCAAATCATTTTTATCCTACATGCCTCCCCCGACATCGCTGCCCAGGCCTTCGCATGTGTACAACCATTTGATGGAATCCCCATCCTTGAGTCTGTATTTTGAACATCCATAATTTGGAAACCATCCGTTCACGGAATACATCCATCCGGACAGATTTCCACAGTCAAACTCATACAGATTGTGGATTCCCTCTATATAATAACTTCCATATGCCGGAGTCCAGCTGTATTCCAACTGTATTCCGTAATCTCTGCACACAGATTTCAATACATCAAACACAGTGTCTCCGTCAGTGAAGGAAACTCTAACCGTACCGAGTATCTCTCCATCCGCAGGCACAAAATCCTGTTTTTCTTCCTTGAGCCAGTCCCAGTTGTCAAGTATCGTATAACAACTTATATATATCGTACAATAGTAAGTCTCTCCATTTGAGACCTCCGTGGTGGTTCCTGTAGTCTTATCAGTAGCCTTTTCTGTAGTCTTTGTCGACTCAGTTGTCTTTGTACTCTCTGTTGTACGGGTACTCTCCGTCGTCTTCGTGCTTTCCGTTGTACGGGTACTCTCTGTTGTGCGGGTGTTCTCCGTCGTACGAGTGCTCTCTGTTGTACGGGTATTCTCTGTTGTCTTTGTATTTTCTGTAGTAGTCCTGTGCTCAGTAGTCACTGGAGCTTTCGTGCCATCGCCTGACTGTCCTTTGGAACCGTGCTTTTTGTCGCCTTTTCCTCCGTTGTTTCCCGGCTTACCGGTGCTCTCAGTTCCCGCCTGGCTGTCCTTTTCCGTACTTTCAGAGTTTGTCTGCTCTGTCTTTCCTGCGGCTTTGGCAGTGCTCTCTGTCTTTGAGATGTTCTCCGTCACGTTTTCCTGCGTGTTCACTGCAACCTGTGCAGCGCCGCTGGAGCCATTTCCTATATCAGCCGCGTCTCCGGCTGAGCTTTCAGTGGTTGCCCCCTGATCAGCTCTGTCTATACGAAACCCTCTGGCACCGGGAGCATTGCCCCCGTACCAGAACGCCCATACCAGGATCAACACCATGACACTGGCACCTATGATCTGTTTTTTATATTTTGCTATAAACTGTTTTATTTTATCCATAGATTATAATTAGTATTTCTCAGTTACAACACTTATGCTGCTGCTCCATGCTCCGTAATATACTGTATTTCCTATCTTCTTATAACTTCTGACACGTACGAAATACTTTGTTCCTGCACCTGCAGTCTTAAATGTAAGTGATGTATTCTTCACACCGGCAAATGTCAATGTCTTTGTACCCTTAAACGCACTGTTCTTTGAGTACTGTACCTGATAACCTGTGGCAGTGCTGTCCTTAAGCACCTTCACATTTATCTTCGCCTTTGCAGGTGAGTTGAAGAAATCAATGTCCTGACCACTTACTCTGTAAATAGTCTTTGCTTTGTATGAAGATATAGCATAATCTCCTGATGCCCTAACTGCATATGTGTACTTAACTCCAGACTTAACCTGACGGTCAGCATATGAGAGAGTCTTTACAGTGGCAATCTTTGTCCATGCCTTTGCATTTCCTGCCTTTCTGTAGATCACATACTGCTTAGAACCAGCGATCCTTTTCCACTTTAATGTCACATTTGTACTTGCATTGCCAAGTGTGACAGCTGGTGTGGCAAGTGTTGTGATAGGAGTCTTTCTTGTCACGCTCTGACCCGTGTATGCTGATGTTCCAACCTTTGATACAGACTGTACTGCATATGTGTAAACTGTATTTTCTGTTACATTGCTGTCAACATATGCTGTCTTGGCAGTATCTGCGATCTTCTCCCATCTGTCTGCTGTTCCAGCCTTTCTGAGTACAACATAGCTGTCTGCATTTGCTGCTGCACTCCATGTCAGTTCGATACCAGCCTTTGTGTTTGCTATCTTAACCTCAGGTGCTGCAAGAACTGCCACCTGTACTGCCTCTGAATTTCCAAATGACTTTCCTACAACCGGTTTTACCACATACTCATATGTAACTCCGGCCTTTGCTGATGCATCGCTATAACTGTTCTCAGTTACATCTGCGATCTTGGCAAATTCGCTCTCGCTCTCTGCCTTTCTGTATACAGCATATGAATCTGCTGCAGATACAGCATTCCACTCAAGTGATACAACACCGTCCTCAAGTGCAGCGGCTGTTATCTCTGTCTTACCATCCTTGATCTCAAATGCCTGCTTGATCTTTCCTGTATAGTTTCCTATTCCTGTTACTGTAGCCTTTGCGGTTCCAGCTTTTATATTGTTGAAGTATGAAACTGCAAAGTCCTTGCCAGCCTCAAGAACTGTATCTCCAAGTGTTACATTTACTGTAGGTGTCTTCTTACTGCCGTCCGCAACGATATCGTCTGTGTCAACTGTCACAACTGCATCAGTCAGCTCAATTGGCTTGATCTCAAATGTATACTCAACTGAACCTGAGTAGTACTTGATTCCTGTGATCCTTACGCTTGCTGTTCCAGCGTTTACATTATCGATGTATCTTACAGAGTAATCTGTGCCTGACTTAAGTGTCTTGCCGTTATATGCTACGTTGACTGCTGGTGTCTTCTCTGTTCCGTCTGTCACATATTCCTCTGCTGATACTGTGATGTCTGTCTTTGAAATATGTGTTGCTTTTAATGTGTAATTCTTTACGACCTTACCTGTGTACTTTCCCTTACCTGTAACTGTAAGTGTTGCCTTGCCAGGAAGTACATTGTTTGCAAATGCAACTGTGTAGTCTGTATTTGCCTTGAGTGTCTCGCCTGCATGTGTAACTGTCACATTTGGCTTCTTAACCTTTCCATCTGCGACAAATACTGTCTGGTCGATGGCAACATCCGCCGCCTCTATCTCTGCCGAGTAGATTGAGAATGTCTTCTCTGTCTGACCCTCATAATCACCCATACCGGTGATAGTTACCTTTGCTGTGTTTCCAGCCTCTGCGTTGTTGCTGTATTCCTTTGTATAGTCAACGCCCTCTGTGAGGAGAATGTCACCATACTTAACTGTAACCTTAGGCTTCTTTTCTGTTCCATCATATACAAGGCCGAAATCAGCAACTGTTACATTTGCCTTCTCAACCGACTTCTTATCTGCGCTCTCCGTATAGAGTTTCTTTCTGTCGCTCATGTTGTAGAGAGTTGTCTTTCCTGTCTTAAATCTGTCATATGATACAAGAGCATATGTAGCCTGCTCTGTAGCCATCATGTTTACTGAAAGTTTTCCATTTTGTGCTGCATGTGCAAATCCGCCTCCATCGATATAGAAGAAAAGCATTGCATCCAAGATAGAATTCATGTTCTTTACATACTGTGGATCTGTGTCGGCATCTCTTCCAAGATCAGAAAGCGCACATACTGTCTGAGCGCAGCTCTCTGAGTTTACAGTTCCCCAGGAACCCATGCCGCCGTTTGATAACTGCTGATCAGATATAGCCTTCATACCACGATTGACTGCAGCCTTTACATCAACATTTGTATTGTAATATGGTGCAAGAGCCTGAACAGCCATTGTCGTGATGTCAGGATCAGCCTTTGAGCCCCACAAAGCCCATCCGCCGCTGCCTGGGAGCTCTTTGTCAAGTATGTAC
>URJU01000117.1 GCA_900548315.1 uncultured Coprococcus sp.
CGAGATTACTACGCGTCTCGTGGGCTCGGAGATGTGTATAAGAGACAGATACAGAGAGGGGGAATTGGCATGATATATGATATAGTGCAAGTGGTTCCATTTGATGATTATACAGTATATGTGTATTTTGAGGATGGCAAAATTGTATGTTATGACGCAAAACCACTACTGGATAAGAAAGTGTTTGAACCACTTAGAGACAAAGATTTCTTTTTGAATTCATGTACAATTTTGAATGGAACTTTGGCATGGGATGTGACAGGAACGAGGGATACATCGAAATGTCTGGATATAGATCCGGATACGTTATATGAATTGGAAAATGTAAAAGATAAAATAGCATAACATAAATTGGTATACAGTAAACTATAAATAGCTGGTGTATGGACGAAACGTCTGTGCGCCAGTTTTTTTGTGCAGACAACAATACAGAGTTTGTATATGCGCAGGATTTGGGTGGCTGGCGGGGCAACTATGAAAAAACTGATCAGCGTGATATAATGAGCATTGTGACGACAGGCGATAGGATATAATAAGCTAATAGTGTAGGCATCAGCGGTAAAATGGATTCCATTAGGTATAAAAGATATATACATGGTTAAAGCTCGATGTATTTATGAAATATAAGGGGATATATTATTATGATGAAACTGACAAAGGAAGAACAGCACAGGCAGTGCATAAAAGAGATCAAAGCGACGCTGCTTGTGGTATTTATATGTTTTTTATGGCATGTGCTCACCGCGTTCCTGCTAAATGGCACCGGGTGGACGGTTTTCCATATGCCGGCGTGGTTTGTGGTCTCGGTGCTTGGAACAGTGGTGCTTGCGGTGATCGGGGTATTCTGGCTGCTTAAGTTTGTGTTCGTAGATTTCCAATATGAAGAGGATGAGAGTGAGGGTGAAAATGAACAGTAATCAGATATTGATCTTATCGGTTTTTCTCGGATATCTGTTATTCAATATTGTGGTGAGCTTTGTCTACAGCAGAAGGGCGGAGAAAAGTCTGCACACAACGTCCGAGAAGAAGTATTTCATAGGCGGAAGAAATATGAACGGAATCGTCCTAGCCATGACGATCATGGCAACATATACCTCCGCTAGTTCATTTATATCAGGACCGGGTGCAGCGGGTCTTACATATGGATATGCACAGGCGTGGATAGCTGCTATTCAGGTCCCGGTCACATTTCTGGTGCTCGGTGTGCTTGGAAATAAGCTGGCGATAGT
This sequence comes from uncultured Coprococcus sp., assembly GCA_900548315.1. Classification (GTDB taxonomy): domain Bacteria; phylum Bacillota; class Clostridia; order Lachnospirales; family Lachnospiraceae; genus Coprococcus. Next base: position 1,230 of record URJU01000117.1, read on the forward strand.
GTCCAGACGAACTGGCGCTGTGACAGTGGTGGGCTACTTCAAGGCGAGATACAAGAGCGATGCGCTGGTGGTCATCACGAGCCTTGGGCTTATAGTTTTCTTCATAGCACAGATGATAAGCCAGTTTACGGGAGGAGCCACACTTATAGCATCTATAACGGGAATGGATCATGTGAGTTCACTTTTGATATTTGGCACAGTCGTGATATTGTACACAGCTATTGGCGGATTCAGTGCGGTTGTTATAACTGACACGATTCAGGGAATAGTAATGTGTATCGGAACATTCCTGTTTATATTCTTTGTCTTAAGGAGCGGGGGCGGTCTTGCCGCGATAGATGCCGGTCTTCAGACAAACCTGCCGGAGGTGTACGATGACATTTTCTCGAAATACACTCCAGGAGGACTGCTCAGCTATTGGGTGCTTGTGGGATTTGGAACGCTGGGGCTTCCCCAGACTGCTGTGCGCGCCATGGGATTTAAGGATACGAAGAGCATGCACAGAGCGATGTGGATCGGAGTTCTCACATGCAGCTTTGTGATCGTGGGAATGCATCTTGCAGGAACATGGGCTGGCGCACTTGTCGATACGGACAATCTTCCAACTTCGGATTATTTTATACCATATATAGTACAGAAGATCATGCCGCCTGGAATAGCAGCGATATTCCTCGCAGCGCCGATGGCAGCAGTCATGTCGACAGCGGATTCGCTCCTCATACTTGCCACAGCAGCTATAGTGAAGGATCTGTGGAAGAATTACGTGGTGGGTGATGATCCGGTGAAAAATGAGAAATACGACAAGAATGTCAAGCTGGTGAGCACGATACTTACGATGTTGCTCGGCGTGGTGGTGATGGTTCTCACGATCAATCCGCCGGATATAATTTTCATGCTAAACATGTTTGCATTTGGCGGACTTGAATGCACATTCTTCTGGCCTCTTGTGGGTGGTCTGTTCTGGAAGAAGGGAACTAAGCAGGCGGCGGTGTGCAGCAGCGTAGGTGCGATTGCGACATATATATTTGCAACGTATTTTATCAAGATCGCCGGGATAAATGCGGTCGTGTGGGGACTGATGGTAGGTGCGGTGCTGTACTTTGGAATTGGATTTGTAACGGGAAGAAAAGGACTTGATCCGGATATTCTGGACAAGTGCTTTTGATATGTGCGCAGGATGTATGAACATGAAAATAGAGTTGAAAGGTAAAATGAAGCATGAATGAGATAAACGACAACAAAAAAGCAATGTCCGAGGATGTGAAACAGGCACTGATAAGGTTTAACAAGGACAACATCTATGTCCAGAACCTGAAGATAGAGCTGGTCGATATGAGCCTTGGATATGTGAAGGGCAAGATGATGGTCACAGAGGATGTCCTGAATCCATATGGTTCTGTGCATGGTGGATGCCTGTACTCACTTGCGGATATAGTGAGCGGGATCGCAGCATGTACCTACGGAAAGTTTTCTTCAACTATAGATGGAACCATGACATATATAGCTCCGGCTATGAACACGGAGTATCTCATCTGTGAGGGAATCGAGATACGTCAGGGCAAGAAGGTGTCACTGTACGAGGCAAATATTTACGATGACAAGGGACAGCTTGTAGACAAGGCAAGGTTCTCGTTCTACATGATGAACCGTTCTGTTGTGGAATAGATGGGAGATGTAAGGCAAGGTGAAATATACAAATGTTATCTCAGGCAAGTTCGTAGACAGGCCAAACAGGTTCACAGCCCATGTGGAGATAGACGAAGTTACAGAGACCGTGCACGTAAAGAACACAGGGAGGCTTAGCAGTTTGCTGATACCGGGGAGCACGGTCAGCCTTGAGAAGTCTGCAAATCCAAACCGCAAGACGAAATACGATCTCATAGCGGTGGAGGATCCAAAGCTTGGCTGGGTGAACGTGGACAGTCAGGTGCCGAATAAGGTGGTTTTGGAATGGCTTAAAACAAAGGATTATGACTTTATAAAGCCAGAGTATGTATACGGGGATTCAAGGATTGATTTCTATATGGAAAAGGATGGCACGAAGTATCTCATGGAGGTCAAGGGCTGTACGCAGGAGATCGATGGGATAGGATATTTCCCGGATGCACCCACCGACAGGGGAGTCAGGCATTTGCGGGAGCTGATGAAGGCGGTCTCCGAGGGATATAAATGTTATGTGGCATTTGTCATTCCGATGACAGGGATAACTGAGGTCAGACCAAATGCGGAAATACACAGGGAGTTCGCGGAGACTTTCTATGAGGCGAAGGCTGCCGGTGTGGAGGTGTTAAATCTCACATGCCGGGTTACACGGGATGAGCTGGAGATAGTGGATAAGTGAGATAGGTGAAAATTATAAGGGTAAATGATAAGCAAATATACGTTTGACATGCAAGCGGCTAAATGCTAGTATAATAACAAAAGGTGCTACCGATAGACGGTTAGCCTTGATATATGAATGGTATAAAATAACCGCTCACAGTTTACCAGGCTGGGCGGTTATTTTTTTGTCTTATTCTTGCTCCTAGAGCCAACGGCATAACCAAGATTAAAGCAAGTAAGACATAAGCTGATGATGGCTATAAAAAGATCCGTTGTAAGCATAAGCAAAAACCTCCGTGATAGATTTCCAAAAATGGATTTTCTATGTAAACACAGGCTACAAACTCCTGTGGTGAAGGTTAACCGCCTACCGAATAGGGTAGCACCAAATATATTATAACAAACATATGTTCGATGCACAATACTGAATATACATGAGAATGAAAAATGGGCTCGGCAAACACCTGTTACGATAAGTAACAGCATTGTCATAGTGCGTATATGGACTATCAAGGGTTATGATAATAAGCTTGAAAAAAACAGGAGGAATATATATTATGACAGTGGGAGAAGAAATAAAACAGTTAAGAAATGAGAATGGTCTTTCTCAGGAAAAGCTTGCAGAGAAATTAAATGTATCTCGTTCAGCGGTTGCAAAGTGGGAAACAGATGGAAGATTGAGTTAGCAAAAAGAGAAGGATTGATAAGAGGCCTTTTGGATTTTCGGGATGATGCCTATCGTAATGTTGTGATCGATTCATTCGATGCAGATACAATTCATTTGCAGTTTGGTGGATAATTGGAACTTGGTGATATTGTTAAGATTGAGGAGATAAGTTATGGCGTTTGATTTTAAGAAAGAATATAAAGAGTTTTATTTGCCGAAAAATAAGCCGCAGATCGTAACGATTCCAAGGGCGAATTACATAGCGGTAAGGGGCAAAGGCAACCCGAATGAGGAGGGCGGAGAATATAAAGCTGCGATTGGTGTTTTGTATGCCGTTGCGTACACTCTCAAGATGAGTTATAAGACTGATTACAAAATAGAGGGATTTTTTGAATATGTTGTCCCACCGCTTGAAGGCTTTTGGTGGCAGGATAATGTTGAAGGTGTGGATTATACAGATAAATCTGCATTTAACTGGATTTCTGTTATTCGTCTTCCTGATTTTATAACAAAGAAGAATTTTGATTGGGCGGTGGAGACCGCGTCAAAGAAGAAAAAGATTGATTGTACTTGTGCAGAATTTCTGAGTATTGATGAAGGCTTGTGTGTGCAGGTCATGCATACAGGAGCATTTGATAATGAACCTGAGACAGTAGCAGTGATGGATAAATATTTGGAAGATAATGGGTATGTAAATGATTTCACTGATGAAAGACATCATCACGAAATCTATCTATCAGACCCAAGAAAAACTGCACCGGAAAAATGTAAAACTGTTATAAGGCATCCGGTAAAGAAGAGATCGTGATTCTATTTTAGAAAATAAAAAATAAGGGACTTTATGGATTACACAATAAGAAGATTAAAACAGGAAGAAACCGGGATATTAGATACATTTTTATATGAGGCAATATTTATTCCGGAGGGCGTGGAGGCACCTCCAAGGGACATTATCAATCAGCCGGAATTGCAAGTGTACGTTGACGACTTTGGAAACAGAGCGGGGGATATGGCATTTGTCGCAGAGGTAAATGATAAAGTTGTTGGAGCGGTGTGGGTTCGTATTATGGATGACTATGGGCATGTTGATGACGATACACCGTCTTTTGCAATCTCACTGCTCAAAGAATACAGGAATTACGGCATTGGAACGGAGCTGATGAAAAGGATGCTGGCGGAGCTGAAAAACTGTGGATATAAGAGCGGTTCACTGTCTGTGCAAAAGCAGAACTATGCAGTCGGAATGTACAAAAAAGTTGGATTCCAGATCGTGGACGAGAATGATGAGGAATATATAATGATTTGCAGGCTGTCGTAGATGGTAAGTGATTTAGAAGATATAAGTAGCTTTGATGAGAAATATGTGACAAAAATAGATGGAATTATTTCAAGACATAATTGTCAGGTGGAAAAAACGCCATTTAGAAGTAAAGAAAATATTAGTGCTGGATTTGTTGTGGTGCCATTGCTTATGACAGTGGTATGTTCAATTGCGTTGATAATAAATGCAAGGGGATATGTATGGAACATTCAGAGCAAATAGCTTATTTTGCCTAGTCTACGAAGCGTAGAACCCGCATAGATTCACCATATTCTACGCCTCGTGGGTGTGATTGGCAATAAAATGGGAAGATAATTGAGCCAGAAAGGAGGAAAGCAGATGAACCAGATTAAAATTGGGCGATTCATCGCTGATGAGAGAAAGAGAAAGGGATATACTCAAAAACAGCTTTCTGAAAAACTTGGAATCAGCGATAAAACAATTTCAAAATGGGAACGAGGAAATGGTTTTCCGGAAGTTTCATTACTGTTGCCGTTATGTGATGAATTAGAGATAACAGTGAATGAATTACTATCTGGCGAAAGAGTATCTGAAGAGGATTATCGAAAGAAAGCGGAGGTTAATATGGTGAATTTAGTTAGAGAGGCACAGGAAAGCAAAAAGAAAATTATTTTGTCTGCAATGGTCGCGACACTTACGATAGTTGCGGCATTTCCATTGTTTTTATTGTCAGGAATTCTGGAGATGGAGAATTGGCTGAGGGTTCTGCTTATCGCAATAGGGTTAGTAGTGGTATGTGGCGGAATAGTGATTGCGTGTATTCTTGATAGAGAGGCAGGAGCATTTGAATGCCCTGATTGCAACACAAGGTTTGTTCCGGATATGAAGTCATATGTAATGGGAGCACATACATTAACAAAGCGTAAATTAGTTTGTCCTCATTGTGGTGCACATAGATATTGCAAAAAGGTGCTTACAAAATAGATTTAAGGAGAGGTCATGGAGATAAAAAAGATTGATGAAGAATTTTCAGTGTGTCAGGTGGAAGCTTATACATATGCGAATCTCGATTCTGAGTATTGTTTTCTAGGAAAAACTGATGAGGAAAAGTCTCTGGTATGCCCGGTGAGTGAAGTGCCGGCAAATGTTATAAAGCGTGATGATGGCTGGAGAGCCTTCCGCATTCAGGGCGTATTGGACTTTTCTTTGATCGGGATTCTGGCAAAAATCGCATCTGTTCTGGCGGATAACGGAATTTCGATATTTGCAGTATCCACATATAATACGGATTATGTTATGGTGAAGAAGGAGAATTTTCAAGATGCACTTGAAGTTCTGGCGGCAGCAGGGTATGACATCGTTGATAGATAAATCCAGTGAAAGTGAATATCGAATGCAAAATTTATGTGGTAAAATTTTTGACATTACTTTTTGATAGTGGTATCATACTAATATAAAGATGCTACCGATAGACGGTTAGCCTAGTATATGAATTGTTTAAAGTAATCGCCTCAGTTTACCAGACCGGGGACGATTATTTTTTTCGTGATTTTTTACCGAGTGTATATCCAAGTTCAAAGCAAGTTAAGCCGAAACTTAAAACTGCAATGAGTCCTTCAAGAGTCAACATAGGTATCCCTCCTCAGAAAGATTTCATACAAGATGATTTCTATGTAATCAGAGGGGCATAGTCCCTCTGCTGAAGAA
>URJU01000118.1 GCA_900548315.1 uncultured Coprococcus sp.
TGATAGGGGTCTCCAAAACCTTTGGTGGGAGTTCGATTCTCTCATCCCCTGTTAAAGAAACAGTCTGAAAACCGCATTGATGGTGGTTTTCGGGCTGTTTTTTATGTTAATATAATATATAGAATGAATTTAAAAATGGAATAGAGACTTATAGCGATAAATAGGACTGGGAGAAATACAAGTATATGGAATGAGAATCGAGGTTGGGAGACTATGAGAATAATACATTGCGCTGATATCCATCTGGATTCGGCACTTACAACTCATTTGGATAAGGAACGGGCAAGATCCAGAAGGAAGGAGATACTTGATACTTTTAGAAGAATGCTGTTCTATGCTTCGAATAACGATGTGCAGGCAGTTATAATAGCGGGGGATCTATTTGACTCAGAGACTGTGTCAGCAGCAACGGTGGGAATCGTGCTTGGTGAGATAAAAAGACATAAGGATCTGAATGTATATTATCTGAGGGGAAATCATGATCCAGGATCAGGCATATTTGCAGGAAGGGATATCCCAGAGAACCTTTATCTGTTCGATGATGAGTGGAAGTATTATCTGTTAAATGAAGAAAAGGACAGCAGAGAGAATATAGATACAAATACTGAAGAAGGATCCAATATTGTATTGGCGGGAGTAGTTCTAACAGCAGGCAATAGTGCTATTATATATGATGACCTGGATTTGAGAGAAGACGATATAAATATAGTAACACTACATGGTCAGGAGCAGGAATATGGAAGAAATTGTGGTGATGATGTGTGCCTTGGTAAATTAAAGGATAAGGGGATTGATTATCTTGCTCTTGGACATATACACAAGCCAAAATGTGAAAGGCTTGATCACAGGGGGATTTATGCATATTCTGGCTGCCTTGAGGGGCGCGGATTTGATGAATGCGGTGATCACGGTTTTGTATTGCTTGATATAGATGAAAAAGATGGAACGATAAAAACAGAATTTGTCCCATTTGCCTATAGAAGATTGTATGAAGTAGTGGTTGATATAACTGGTGTTACAGATAATCAGGATGCGGCAGATATGATTGCGGAGCAATTGTACATGGATCTGAACAAGCGGGAAGAGAATATGGAAAAAGTTCTTGTAAAGATAATTGTCACGGGTGAGCTAGATGTGGAGAGCGAGGTTGACATTGATTATCTTACAAGGCAGTTTATGGATTCGTTCTACTATGTAAATTTTGTTGACAGGACAAGACTTAAGATAGACCCACTTAAATATGTACATGATGCAACCCTCAGGGGCGAGTTTGTAAGGCTGGTGATGGCTCAGGATATGTCTGATGAAGACAAGGCATTTGTCATACAGACAGGGGTAAGAGCACTCGCAGGCGAGGAGGTTTGGTCCAGATGAGATTGATTTCATGTTATATAGAGGGATTTGGAAAGTTCAGAAAAATAAAGATTAATTTTGACGAGGGATTTAACTGTTTTGTCAAAGAAAATGGTTGGGGAAAGAGTACATTTGCGGCATTTCTTCGCATCATGTTCTACGGTTTTGATGGCGAGAGCAAGAGGAACGAACTTGAGAACGAGAGAAAATATTATAAACCCTGGACAGGAGATTCGTATGGAGGGGAATTGGTATTTCAGACCGGGGACAGGCTATACAGAATTCAAAGATTGTTTGGTGCTAAAAAGAGCGAGGATGAATTTGCTCTGTATGATGTTGAAACAAATATGTCGACAGATGATTTCTCAGAAAATATCGGCGAGGAATTGTTTCAGATAGATGCGCAGTCGTTTCAGAGGACGGTGTATATTGGTCAGAATGAGTGCGGGACATGGACAACAGATGGCATAAATGCAAAGATTGGCAATATTTCAGATGAGTCATCGGACATCAATAATTACGACAAGGCTTGTACAAGATTGAAATCAGTAATAAATGGCATGTCGCCTACAAAAAAAACAGGGGAACTATATAAGCAGAAAAAAGAGATATCTGCCCTTAAGGAACGGGTAAGGAAGACCGGGATAGTCGAGGCGAGGATAGAAAAACTCAGAGACAGAAGAGATAGTATAGTGCAGCTGAGGGCAGCCTCTTCCGAATACCAGCATAATGTGGCGGAAAAAAATAAGGCTGCGGGGTATTTCCCTTTGGCAATTCCTGAAATAAAAGAACTGCAAGGAAAGATCGAGCGTGCGAGAGAGTATGAGAAACTTAAGGCTTATCATGAGGCTGCGGAGATGTCTGAAAAAGACAGGCAAAGATATAGTGAACTGATGCATACATATTATCCTGACAGCGACATGCAGAGCGGAGGGATACATCTGCCATCTGACATGGAGCTGGACAAATGTATGGTCTTTTGGAATGATATAAAGCAGAACAGGATGGAGATCGATAGGCTTAAAAGGCAGCTCAAAAATGTCATGGATGATCAGCCAGAGGACAAATTGGAAACGGACGATACCTCTGCGAAAAAAGGTGCTGCGAGAGCTTGTATATTATGTGCGGTGACGGTATTCATTATCATGGTGTTGCTTAGGGTTGCAAATCTGATCGATGTACATGTATTTGCCATAGGGCTGTTGATTTCCTTGATGGGCGTTGCTGCATTTATCATAATGAGGAATCGATGCACATCTGATGACAAAAAAAGAGCAAATTTGAAAAAAGAACATGCTGATGATGGTATGGATGCCGGGGAACACAGTGCATTATACAAAGATATACAGGATATGATAGCCATGGATGAGCAGCAGATTGATATAAATTTTGCAAAGATCCAGAATATTACAGATGGCTATGGGATGTGTCTTGATCTGGATGATCTGGATGGATCAATATCGGATTTGCGAAGACTGATAGACCTGCAGAGAAAAATGCATACTGATGAAAATGCAGCCGAAAATTGTAATTCCGCCAGAGAGGAACTGAGTCTGTATATAGAATGTCTTGGGTTTGTCCCGGGAGAAGACTTGCTAAGTCAGCTCATAGAGATACAGCGCAGGCTGGAGGATTATCATTCCAGATGTCAGGCAGTGTCAGGTGTTTCGGGTGCAAAAGAGATGGATAGAGACAAAACGGAATATCAGGCTGGCACCAATATAGACAGTCGTATTGCGGAGTGTGATATGGAGATAGCTGCTCTGACGGGGGAGTTAAATGAGATAAAGGAGATGGCTGTACAGCTTGAGCAAATACAACCGGAATTTGACTCTGATCTCAGAAAATATGAACTGATAGCCAGAACATATGAATTGCTTGGACAGGCTAAAGAGATATTTACGGCAAGATATACCGTACCAGTTATGAAAGCATTTACAGATTATCATGCATGTATTATGGGCATACAGGAGGACATGCAGATGAATGCGGATATGGATATAAGTTATAGAGATCATGGAATGTATAGGAATAAAAAGACGTTGAGTGCAGGATTAAAGGACCTGACAGATATATGTGAGAGAGTTGCCATGGTGGATGTAATGTATCCTGTCGAACGTCCGGTGCTTATAATGGACGATCCATTTGTAAATCTGGACGATGAAAATATGGTGGGCGCGAAGAGACTTTTGTCATTACTTGAAGAAAAATATCAGATTATATATTTCACATGCAGCAAAAATCGTGTACTATAAGATAATATGAAGTTGTATGATGAATATAGGAGGAACAATGGTATATAGAAACAGAACATATGAAAACGGCAGAGAACTGCTCAGATATTTTTGGATGCTGGCTATTTTAGTTGTGACCTTGATTGGCATGATGACACAGACTACTGCATTTGCAGCAGCGTCCTCACAGAAAAATACAGATGAAAACGGTATAGCTACTCCATCAAGTGTTGTGGAGGAAAAGTCACTTACAATGGATAGCAAAGCATATGTATTCTCCAATTCTACGGATGGTATGTTCAGGTTAAGCTTTGCGGAGGGAAAAAGTTATTATCTGGGCTGTGCAGAGGATTCAGATACAATGGTCACATATGCTCTTATAAAATATGGCACAAAGCTGTACTTGGTGGTGGCAGATGACAGCGAAGATAATGTGGAATACAATGGAAGTTATACGGACACAAGTTTTGATATGCTTGAATCAAAAAGTTACAATTCCACCACAAGAAAGGTAAAACTTAGCCTTAAAAGCGGAAAAGATATAGAACTTACCAGTTTTATCTTCAATACAGATTATTCTGTAAAGATAAGTGGATATTACAACGGAACATATTACACGGATGGCATGGATGCCACAGGCGTATTTGTGAGAGATGGATACTATGACTACTTTGTAAATGGAAAAGCTGTAGTTGCAGATGGATGGTACAAGTATGGCAGTGCATCGCCAACAGGAGAACTTGTGGATGCAGACATATTCAATAGTATAGGAAGTGCTGCAATCAAATATGTTCAGTTGTTCGAGGGACATGTTCAGACCACATATCATGGTGAGAAGTGCTATAGCTATACTAAGACTAAGAAGACGGCTATAAAGAATATGGCAGTCCTTGTTAATAACATATATGTTGAGTATGACAGCAACGGCAATGCTCTCTCAGGTGTCATAAATGATCAGAATGATGTGTATTTCTATGAAGCGGGTATTCCGGTAAAGGATAAACTGAGAAAAAAGAACAAAGATTATTACTATCTTGGTGCAGACGGTAAGGCAGTCAGATCTATATGGATAAAAACAGGAGACTATGAATTCTACTTTTCAGACAAATGCTATGCGACCAAAGTGTTTTATGAGGATAGTTTTCCAAACAAAAACTATGCTGGCAAGTTATTTAATTATACAGGTGGAGCATGGAAAAGCACCGTTAACGGAGTGCAGAATGTCAATGGAAAATATTACTACTTCGTAAATGGTGCTAAATACAACGGTACTACCTGGTATGTAAAGACTCCTAGTCTGAGATATTATGTAAAGACAGGAACGGTCATGTACATGGTAAAAGCGGATGGTATCAGATACAGATGTTATAAAACATTGGATGAGGGTGGTTTGACCATTGCAAAGAACAGTTGGCTGCCATCGTATAACAATGTGGTAATACATACAGATGCAACAGGAATGTCTGATGTGTTATATTACAAAAAGGGTCACAAGGTATCGGGCTATGCCGACACATATCGTATATGTGTGAACAACTGTTGGATAAAGAAACGAAATGCGGTTGTGTATATCCCGGGTGGTTACTATTATTTTGACAAAAATGGAAAGCTTGTCCGCACAAAGGGATGGCAAACGATAAGTCAGACAAGTGCAGTGTATATCGGAGACAAAGTCTATGCCACGGCATATGTGTATTATGACGCTGCACAGGGCTGTTCTATATACAAGAGCGGTGCAAAGTTAAACCTCAGCACAGCAGGTTTAAAGAGAGCAGTCATAAACAAGAAATCTGCATACTATTATGTGAGTGAGAATGGTAAATGTATAAAATCCACCAAGAAGATAGTGGATGATGTAGAATATACATTTAACAAATATGGACAGTGTTTCAAAGTAGAAGATATAAGTTGGAATTATGATATATGGATGAAAAAGGTCACGAGGGCGTACCTTGGAAAGACAGGCATATATTGTAATGTATTTGTGGCAAATGCACTCAGATATGCGGGTGGAAGTGATCCATCAGTTGATATGACGGTCAAATATACAAGCTACTCAAAGGGCGGATTTGTCATAAATTCAGGAAATATGTGTTCAGACTGGGCACTCCGAAAAGTGACAGCCAATGCTATATTGGCTCAAAATGGCAGCTGGCTCGCATCAAATGAGTATGATCTTACTGCTGATAGAGAGGCATTTTCATATGATGCGTTGATACCTGGTGATGTGATAGTATATTACACAAATGGTGAGCCGACACATGTTGGAATCTACTTCGGAAAATTTGCCAATGCAAAAGATCTCAAGCAATATCTGAGGGGATTTGGCATATCGTCAGCGGCATGTGAGGCATATGTTCATGACTGGGGAACAAATAGTGGGAACAAGCCTGAATACTGGATCCTTCAAGGAGGTATGGGAAATAGTGATCAGGTGTATATAAGTAATTCTGCATATGATCTTTCAGGACAGTATGCAAAGAAGATAATACATATAAGACATTAATTCAGAAAAGACCGGGCGATTGGTAGTATCGTCAGGTCTTTTTGTCTGCATGTATATCAGAATATTGTTTATCAATCTTCCTCGGAAAGAGTTTCCCAGTCTTCATAGAGTTTTTCAAGTTCGCTTTCAGCCTTGTTACGCTCCTTTGTAAGATCGTTTAACAGTCCTACATTGGTGGAATTTTCAGGAAGGAGGAATTGCTCATCGATCTCAGAGATCTTGTTTTCAAGTTCCTCAATGGAAGTCTCAAGTTTTTTCAGATCATTTGCCTTCTTGCGTTTTCTTGCCGCCTCAGCCTTGCTTTCCTGCCAAGAGAGTTTTGCCTGTGATACGGCAGGTGCAGCTTTGACTTCCGGTGTACCGCTTATAGGGGTAAAAGGATTCCCCTGACTGCTGTTACTGTAAACTCGATGTGTTTCATAGTAGTCATAATTGCCTATATAGCTTGTAAGTTCTTTATCCTTCAGCTCTATGATCCTTGTGGCAGTCTGATTGATAAAGTATCTGTCGTGGGACACATAGAGTACGGTTCCGGTATAGTTCCTTATTGCGTTTTCAAGGATCTCCTTTGATGTGATATCCAGATGGTTTGTCGGCTCATCGAGGATCAGAAAGTTGGCGGATGAGAGCATCAGTTTTGCCAGGGATACTCGTCCACGTTCACCGCCTGAAAGATCCTGGATCTTTTTGAACACCTCCTCACCGGTGAAGAGGAAAGCAGCCAGGACATTTCTTATCCTCGTGTTTGACAGATCAGGGTAGGCATCGCTGATTTCATCAAATATGGTGTTGGACATCGTAAGTACCTGGTGTTCCTGATCGTAGTAACCGATCTTTACGCGTGAACCTAGGATGATAGTTCCTGCATCTTTGGGAAGAAGTTTGTTTATCATCTTTAGAATTGTTGTCTTTCCGGTTCCGTTGCCGCCGATGAGTGCAACATGCTCACCTCGTTTAATATCCATATCAATACCACTGAAGAGTATGTTGTCGCCAAATGATTTTGTAAGTCCTTCTATAGTCAGAACATCCTCGCCGCTTAATATATTTGGTTCAAGGGTGAGTTTCATCTCGGAGGCGACCTCCGTAGGTTTATCGAGT
>URJU01000119.1 GCA_900548315.1 uncultured Coprococcus sp.
AATATATCCTGCCATTCACATTTTTATAGTTTCTCATCCTAAAATAATATACGGCCCCGGCCTTCTTTACCGTTATATTTTTCGCTGCCACCGATTTTCCGGATACCATTATATTTTTATACTTTGCAAATGTCTTTGTGTCACTGTACTGGATCAGATATCCCGATGCCTCAGCTGCCCTATTCCACTTCACGCTGACTATTCTCCTTGAAGGTGAAATAACAGAGGTTACCCGAGTTGTGGTCAGTCTGTACATTGCTGATCCCACAGTATCATACGAACTCCACGCTCCACTGCCATACGCTTTGACCGTGTAGATATATGTTGTGCCTTTATTGGCAGAACTGTCAGTTATAGAATCTGCCGATCCTGTAACAGTCCTTATCAGTGTCCACGCTGTGTTTCCTGATTTTTTCCTGTATACATTGTACATGGTCGCACCTGAGATCTTATTCCACGACACGACCATACCTTTACAACCATTTGCAGCCACAGGCTTTGGCTGGGTTAATCTGAGCAGTTCCACAGCATTTTCAGCAGCCCCGATCTCACTGTCTCCAACCGGTCTGACCATATATCTGTACTTTTTCCCAGACATTACATTCTTATCCACAAATGAATTTACACCGCCACCTACTGTATACACACATGAATATGACTCCCCTGTGCTCTTTCTGTATATTTTATATCCCTCAGCACCATCCACTGCAGTCCAGGAAATGCTAAGCCCCTCCTGAGTATTCTTTATCGAATTCAACTTACATCTGCCAAGCGGCTGTTTCTTTTTCTCAGCATGATCGCGGAAATAGTCTGCCATATATGGACATCCATACCCATAATACACGTCTTTTCCGACATCACCAAGATCAACGCTGTAGTCTATGAGTCTCGCTTTCAGCTCAGCATTTGAAACAGACGGCTCGGTCATCTTGACATAAGCTGCAGCCGCAGATATATATGGAGCGGCCATAGATGTACCGCTGTTCACATGACTATGCCCCGTTCCATTCATCCATGCCGATGTGATATATGAACCCGGAGCAGAAAAGTCAACTGCATCACCATAATATGAATAAGTATCAGCAAATGTCACCGTACCGGCAGCCACTTTGTCAGCTGTATCTTCCGTTCCCGGTTTCTGCATCAACGCCGACACTGTTATCACATTCCTACTGTCCGCCGGATATGACACGCCTTCCACATCGCTGATCCCCCAATTGTTCACTGACCTGTTGGCATTTCCCGCAGCCACACATATAACCACATTCTCATTGTTCGCCTGTTCTATAAGCGGATCCAGCATTGCCCTGGTATTCTCATTTGCATTTGTGCCATAGAAACACAAACTCATATTGATTATATCCACTCCTCGATCCAGTGCAGCCATGATTCCTCTCTGAACTACCGATACCGCTGTGGATCCAGAATCTGAAAAACACTTTATGATCGTGAGCTTTGCATTGTCCGGGGTTGCATCAGCTATTATCCCTGCCACATGGCTTCCATGCCCCAGCTTATCGCTGAAATCCCCAGCTGTTTCATCGTCATAGCAGTTCACACTGTCAGCAGTATTGATTCTTCCATCAAACAGAGTGTCAGACGCATTTATTCCCGTGTCTATCACAGCTATATCCACATCCGAAACTACGCTGTACCCAGACACCTCTGCCTTAAGCTTGTCCATCCCCATGTACGTGGTTCCCCAGCTCACAGCATCATATTTTCCCGACTCAGCAAGTGCTGCCTGTCCACTGATTCCGTCATCATACACATCCTCTGAATATATCATCTGATCCGGCATACAATTGTCACTGCCATACTCGTCCACCAGATATCTATATGCCGTTTTCGTATCTTCCTCAGAATCAAATCCCAGAATATAATAGTTGTATTTGTCATAGCAGACAACGCTTGATGCGCCACAGGTATCAGGAAACTCGTCCGCATAGACAATGATACGCTTTAACCTATAGACAGAATCTGCAGCCATGTCCTGATCTTTCTTGTCCGCGATCTCTGCATCCGGCTTTTCCATGCCTGCGGCTTCCATTGCTTTTCCTATCTCAACCGCATCATCAACCCGGTATATGACTGTCTCATCAGGATTACCGTCATCTTTTTTTGCATCGTCCGTTTCATGCAGACCTTGCGCATACACATATCTGTCCGTCCCTGTTAAACCTAATCCAACAAAAACTGCAAGGCACGCCACCAGACTTATAGCATTTTTCTTCTTCAGCATGATTTTCTTCAATATGACTTTCTCCAATTTCTTCTATACACTTACATAGTTAGTATTAGTATTCATATATCTAATATTTATATATATTCGTTCGCAAGTGCAATGACCTGTGCATTCCACAGTGCACTTCATTGTGTCACGATTCGCACCTACGGTGCTTTCAACTGTGTTGGACATTCGCATTATGACGTCTTGCGCAAGCGCAGACGTCGCAATGCTCATTATATCACAAATTAATAACTCATGCCCAATATTATATGTAACCCCCTATTTGTACATTTCATATTCTATATTAGAGACCTGCTCGGAATACAGACATTCATTTTCCACCTGATATCCGGGTCTCTACAACACTACTATGACATTTCACGGAGGTAAAGTAATGGCAACATTCATTAATCAGGCAACCCTGTCCTACAACGGAGGATCCACCAATTCCAATATCATAACCGGAGAAATCGTTGATGTCCTCACCGCATCCAAGACTGCGGTCGTTGACACTTACAGAACGCCAGACAAGATCACATATGTAGTGAGTCTGGTGAACACGGGCACCACAGCTCTCACAGGCCTCACGCTCACAGATAATCTCGGAGCTTACACAGTGGGAGCAAATACTATCTATCCATTGAACTATATTGCAGGATCTGTCAGATACTATACAAATGGCACACTCTCAACAGCGCCGGCAGTCACAGCAGGTCCACCTCTTACCATGACCGGAATATCCGTTCCGGCAGGAGGAAATGCTGCTATCATATATGAGGCTTCAACCAATGATTTTACACCTCGTGGCAACGAGGACTCGGTTGTCAACACCGTGACCATCACAGGCGGAGGACTGGCAAATCCTATAACAGCAACAGAGACGGTATCGCCTGTTGCCTCACCGGATCTCACCATCACAAAGTCCGTCAGCCCAAGTGTTGTTCCGGCAAACGGTCAGCTGACATACACATTTGTCATTGATAACTATGGAAACACGGAAGCAGTCGCTGGGGACAACGTGGTCATCACAGACACCTTCAATCCAATTCTCCGCAACATTTCCGTGACATACAACGGAAATGCATGGACTGAGACTACTAACTACACCTACAACGAGACAACCGGAGCGTTTGCAACAGTTGCAGGGCAGATAACTGTTCCTGCAGCGACATTTACCCAGAATGCAGCTACAGGCGTCATAACGACAACCCCAGGAACAGCGGTAGTCACCGTGACTGGAAATATCTAACACACCTGTAAGTACTGCCGTACCGGCAAACTCGTGATGCGATGGACTGTCGGCGCCGCCTTGATAACAGCTTGTTTTTCACAATGATGTGAATATTGCGATAAAAAGGAGAATTTTATCCTGATTCTGTCTGAACTACAGGGTTAAGATACAAAGTCTTTCATTTGTGTATCTTTATCTCCCTTTCAGACAGTAAAAAGGATAAAATTCTCCTTAATTGCCGTTGTTAGGATGCAAAAATTACAAAATACATGTATGAGTACTCTCTGACATTCTCACCAATATTCTTACCACAGCTTGACAGCCACAATTTAAGCACTCAATTCTGCCATAGTCCGATCACACGTGCTACTCTACATTCTACTCTACATTTTTCAGTGCCTCGTCCATCGGGATCTTCTTTATCTTCTTCATCTGCATCAGCGCTATAACAAGATAGCATGCAAAGCTGAGGACAAACATAAGCGGGAATATCCAAGGAGCCATGTATATCGGCAGCCATCCACTGAGCATTTCCGTGAGCATTGCTCTGTATATGACTTTAAGAGATACATAACTGAGCAGAATGTCTATCACTGTCACCACCGCCACCATGATCGTTGTGGACGACAGATACAGTTTTCCTATCTCCCTGCCGTCATATCCAAGTATCTTCACCATTGATATTGAGATCGTGTTTCTCTCAACTATGAGCTTTGTGAGCAGGTATACAAGCAGCATGAACATCAAAAGTGAGAATGCTATGACTATGTAGAACATGCTTCCCATAGATTTTTTGAGCTGTCTCGATACCTTTATCAGATCATCCTTTGTAATCTCGGACACAACATGGTCGCTGATGTCCGTCAGTTCTTCGTCCGAAAAATAACCTGTGAAGTATCCCTCATCCAGTCCAAACGTCTGTCTGAAATCATCCTCAGTCATGAATATCGCCAGCGTGGATGGATATTTGACTGAACCCGTCAGTTTGAATTTGTAAGTATCATCCCCGTAGTTTTCCTTGAGCTTGATCTCATCTCCATCTGAAAGCCCGTATTTATCCGCATAGCCATCTGAGACAAGAACATCTCCATCTTTTAACTTCTTCGGGAAATATCTGCTGTCCTCATGGATTCCATACACCATGATCTCATCGTCGATATCCCCTGTGGTCTTGAGTGTCTTTACGCAGTAAGTCTCAGCCGAATCAACAGAAGTCTCAACCTGTGAATCAAGTACATATTGATGCGCAGCCAGCATATTGTCCAGCACATCATCCTGGTAGTGCTCCAGCAAAGGATTGAGCATCAGCCCGAACATCATAAGGACCTGTGCAAAATATATTCCTATGAGCATGACCACATATCCAGGGATATTCTGAAGTATCACCCTGGTCTTGAATCTTGTCATAAATTTCCAGTGCGGAAGTTTTACTGCCTTCTTTCGTCTCGATCTGCTGAGATCATGTCTCAAAAATCTAAGCGGAGACAGCTTCAACTTGTTGTTCACCACCAGTAAATTTACAACCAGCATGATTATCAATGGTACAACCGTAGTCAGGACAAATGCATCCGCATTCCAGATAGTCTCGTACTTTGTCAGCGAATAGCTGTCATAATACAGCTGCGCCCCCATATCCTTAAAGCATGTGTACCCCAGTATATTTCCAACTATCGCTGCCACAAATGTAACTATGACCGGAAGTGATATGTAGTGGATGAGCAGTTCCCACTTTGTATATCCTGACGCACGAAGAGTTCCAATGACTGACGCCTCCTTTGTCAGAGTGTTGCTGATGGTAACAGCAAATATGAACGCAAGTATCACGATGACGATATATTCGAACCACTTCATCATCTCAGTATCGCTGCCTATATCCTCCCCGGTAAAGTTGATGGCCTGATTCTGATATCTCGGGATAAAGGTGTCGACTGTGATCCCATTCATCATTGCCTGAGTGTATACCGTCTTTAACAGATCATCGGCAAGTTTCTTCTCTTTCTTCTCGTCATCGGGCATGCCGTCATTGTACTTCCAGACATAGGACCATTCCCTGCCATTTTCAGGCAGCCTGTCAAATTCAGTTCCAGTCACAACAGCGACACCAAATATGGTGGCATCGAACATTGTGTCATTGTTATTCTGGAACATTGTACTGTAGTCAGATAATGCCACATATCCGCACACCTTGTAATCTCTGCCGCCGACCTCAAGTTCGTCCCCGATCTCAATGTCATTGTTCTCAGCAAACATTCTGTCAATGGCAAGTTCATCATCACTGTCTGGCAGGCTGCCTTTCATTGTGCACATCCTGTTTACCTCATGTCTGACCTCAAATATTCTCAGTGTCCTTCTTTCACCATCTGCCGAAGTATTATCAGTTTTATCATCTGATTTTTTTATGCTCATATCAAGGTCATAGTATGGCATATCATAAAGAGTTACACCCTCGTCCTCGATAGCTTTCTTCATATCGTCAGTCGCCTCACTGTTCAGGGCAAAGTGTCCATCCTCAACATTGTATTTGTCAAAGCTCTGATCGTACGTCTGTTTCATGCTTTCTCCGGCAACAAGAAAACCGGACACCATTCCCGTGGTTATCACCATGAACAGGAATATTACTATATATTTTCCAAAGTCATCTTTGAGCTCCTTTGGAATTCGCCTACACAATGGATTCTTCATATCAAGTCCCCTTTCCGATCGAACGTCATCCTTTTACCAGTCAAGATCAGCCGCAGATATCTTGTTCTCGTTGACTATGTTGCGTCTTATCATTCCATCCCTGAGTTTTACTGTTCTGTCCGCCATGTTCTTGATGGCATCATTGTGGGTTACCATGATTATGGTGTTGCCGTACTTCTGATTGACATCCTCTATCAGCTTGAGTATCTCCTTGGAGGTATTGTAGTCCAATGCTCCCGTCGGCTCATCACACAGAAGTATATCTGGATTCTTCACGATGGCTCTGCCTATCGATGTCCTCTGCTGCTGTCCACCGGAAAGCTGATTTGGAAGTTTATGTCTGTGCTCATATAGCCCAAGTGTCTTGAGGAGATCGTCCACATCCAGCGGATCATCACTCAGATAAGCACCGACTTCTACATTCTCCTTCACATTGAGGTTTGGGATCAGATTGTACATCTGAAATACATATCCGAGATGCTTTCTCCTGTATCTTGTCAATGTCTTCTCGTCCATGTCCCCTGTCTTTTCCCCGTTTATGGATATGTAACCCGAATCCGGGCTGTCGATCCCACCTATTATATTGAGAAGTGTGGATTTTCCCGATCCGGATGGCCCGAGCAGCACACAGAACTCCCCCTTTGCAACTTCAAAATCAATCCCTTTTAAAACCTCTGTCCTGTTCTCACCTGAGCCAAAGCTCTTTCTTATTCCACTGATCTTCAAGAAACTTTTTTCTCCCATAATTTTCTCCTTTTTCATCTGACGCTATACGCAAAGACCTCTATATGTCTTTTTGCAGGTATCGCACATAGCAACTATCGCAGCGCATAATTAAACATATGAATAACTGTTCATATATTTAATAACACAGATCTTTTTCCCTGTCAACTTTCATAATGATACTTTTTATCATTATGCCATTGCCGAAGCAGGCATCATATACGGAGTGCCTCAGCATATATCCTGTCTCTTATACACATCTGACGCTGCCGACGATAAGGC
>URJU01000120.1 GCA_900548315.1 uncultured Coprococcus sp.
TATATATCCTCATCTGAAGGAACAAATGTTGCAAAGAAGGCCTTTGTTCCAACCTCTCCAACTGACTCATCTGCATTCTCCCAGATAAACATTCCGCCCTCTGTCTCAGGAACGACTGCCTTACTCAATGTATCTCCGTAGATTGCTGTCACACCCTCAGGCACTGTGAATACAGGATCCTGTTTTCTGACATATACGGAAATCTTAACCACTATCCTTACACTGCCATCTTCAAGCTGCTCATATGTGCCTGATGCTGCATCAATCATGCTCCAGTCATAGTTTGCTGTATCATTTGGAGCAAAATATGCATCATAATCCGACTTTGTTCCCGCTTTGCCGACCACCTGTGATGGATCTGCCCAACTGTACACACCCTGTGATGATGTTGGAAGTTTCACATCTGCAAGAGTCTTTCCGGCATAGGCATCTCCTGCCTTTGCCACCACAAGCTGTGGAATGCCCTTCTCTATCTTCTCTATTGTGAGAGTAAACTCCGCCATGGTCTGGTTCTGCCCCCTCACATTGAACTTGACCGTCTGCGCCTCATCCGTTGCTTTAGTCGGCGTTCCATAAATCTTGCCATTTGCCATTACAAGACCTGCCGGAAGAGTCTGGCCACTTGCAAGTGAATATGCCACATATCCATTGTCGATCGTCTCATCGTTCTGTATCTCAATAGCTGTCAGATCATATAACGGCTTGTATGCGTATGTTGTCTTTCCTACCTGTGCTGTGACTGTATCTTCTGTCTTTGCAAGAGTGATATTTGTTGCCTCCTGCTTTGCCATGTTGATCACTGCTGTAGTAGGCTCATATACCACATATCCTGTCCACTTGATATTATCATTTGATGTCGCCTGACTCTGAGCTGAACCGTATACCACTGAGTCAACCTTCATGCCATCTATAGGCTCTCCGTTAATGCTGACATAAAATGCATTGTTGCCAGATATATAGATATTGTCATCACCCTCTATACCTGATGTCTTCTGGTATGTGCTGCTTACTGCTCCAATCTCGATTCCTGCATCCTCATCCTTGAAACAGTATGCAGGATAATCCACATCCACCTTATAGTATACTTTGCTGTAGTTCTTGAGCTTATACTTGAAATGTGGTGTGCTTGTCGTATATACCACACCTATGCTTGATGTAGTATTATAATAATTTTCCTTGAGTTCTCCATAGTTCACTATCGCACCTGAATTTGAAAAATATCCAAACTCATAATATGCATTCTCACGGTTGATGAACTTTGCATTTGCGTATATACGTGTGAGATAGGATTTGCTTGAAACTGTTTTTACTGTACCGTAGTTATCTACCCAGCCTTTATCACTTGCTATTCCTGTGTCTCCCAAACGTGCGCTCTTATTGATATTCCATGTTCCCTTATTGACAAATGTTCCGGTGAGAGTAAGTGTGCCATTTGACTCCCATGTTCCATTGTTCTCCACATCTCCTGTGATCGTTGCACTTGAACCATGAGTTACCTTAACACCCTCTGCCACTGTTATCTTTGCATCCTTAAGGACATTAAGTTCATCTGTATCTATATCCTCATTTACTTTGTATGTTCCACCGAGTGTAAGGCCATATTTCGTCTTTATGAACAGTGAACCAGTATGTGTAGGAGCGAACGATGTGGAAAGTCCTGTCACTGTCGCTGTCGTCTTGCCGCTCACATCGTTGAAATATATATCATTTACAGTATAGCCCGACACGATCGTAACGTATCCGGTAACTGTATCTTCTGTGGCTGACTTTACATTTATATTTCTGATACTGTTGTTCCTATCACCTGCAGCAATCGCCCTTAGATTATCATTCGACTGTCCACATGTAAGGCGGCCGGACTTCAGCTCTACATTCAGGTCACCCTCAATATTGGATCTGTTGACCATGGTATTTAAGTCCGCTGCATACCAGTTTCCATCGAGTATGTAGTTTACATTTCCGCCTACCGCTGTTCCACTTACTCCGCCGAAATATGAATACGAGCTTGTATACTGGCTTATTCCATATACAAATGCGCTGTCTGTTGTACCTATCTGTACATTTGCATCACCGATAACTCTTCCTCCACTTGTAACATAGAGGTACAGTTTACCTGCACTTGACTTATTGGTGTCCGCATACATTTTTGCAGCTCCCACAAATGCAAAATTCATATCCTGCATCTGTGAATTGTAAGCTCCGTATGCCTTTTTGTATATTCTGCCGCCCTCTGCGTCAAAGTTTAATGTGGCAACATCCGCATTGTATGCGCCATAAAGTTCTGTTTTTACCTCTCCTCCAAGCACTTTTACAGTTACATCGCCATCAACCGTTACTCTTGCCGCATTCTTTTCACTGGAACCTGCGCCGTACAGCGCGCCGACAGTACCACTTCTGAGTGTTATTGATATATCTCCGGCATAGGCATTTTCACTGTCTTTATAACCATAGATCTTACAGCCAGACAGATCATAGCTTGTCTCCCCTGCTATCTTAAGTGCTCTGTTATTGTCTGCTATGCCATCATGATCCTCATCAAGATAAATCGCTGATCTGCCAGTCGATTCAGGATCCTCTATTATAACTACCGAATTGCCCGCAAGATTTATACTGCTTAAAGCAGCACCTGTGATCAGATCATTTATATCCGGTATCTCCGCTCCTGAACTCTTGACTGTAAACTTCACATCTACATCAACAGATGTTCCATTTCTTCCTGTCACCACAAATGTGACATCAGTCTCACCTGCATCAGATGGCTTTCCTGTCACCATTCCATTGTCAAGTACAAGTCCATCAGGGAGCTTTGATCCAGATTTCACTCTGTACTGCATATCTGTACCGTACGCTGATGTCGTGTCATCTGTTACATCGAGGGCTGTCAGATCGTAAGCCGGCTCCTCTGCAGTATATGTATGATCTGCTGCTATCACTGGATCTGCATACTTCTTCGATACTGATATCTGATTTGCCACATAGTCAGCAGCTACACTTATGCTGCCATTTACAGATTCAACCGATGCTGAACCCGCTGATCCGAGAACTGGCTCTCCACCATTTGCTGATACATATACTGTATATCCCTTTACATCTGTATAATTAACAGAAAGCTTACTGTTGTTCTGTACATACATCTGTCCATCATACTCAACAGCATAGTTCTGCACAGGGATTGATACATTTGTTCCCTTCATATTTGTCTGATAACCATCTACTTTGTAGTAAATGCCGTTCCACGTGCTGGCATCCACTCCTTCAGCAAAATCACCAGCCTTTACCCAAATACTTCTGTTGGAGAATGAATCAGCAGGACAGCTGAATGTACCCTTCTGATATACTCTGTAATAACCTGTTGTACTGCTTACGGACTGAGTCTCAAAAAATGTTTCCTCACCGATCGTAAGCATGGCGTTATATCCATTCATGTTGAGTGCTTTTACTTTTGCATTTCCATTTACCTCAACAACTGCACCTGCATACAGATTCAGATTGCCGGTTTTAAGTGTATCTGCGATCACCACCATCGCAGTCGAATTCACTCTAAAGCTTGTGTCAACTTCCACTGAGCCTTCAAACTTGACGATTGCATTGCTTTCCACATCTATAACATCAGCTGTGAGTTTGTCGTATACTGTGTATTCGCCCGCGATTGATACGGAATCATTTGTTCTTGTGAGCGCTCCTGTGTATGATGATGTGCTGCCTGGAGCTATAGAACCCTTATCCTTGGTACCATCCGCAGCCTCATATACAATAGTTCCCACAACCTTTGTGTCAACGAGTGTGTAAGCCTCCTCTGCATGTCCTCCGCGCAGTCTCACTGCTACTGCCACACCGCCATCATATGATATCTCAGAATCAACTGCTCCGTACAGGGCTTTGACATTTCCTCCAAGCATTGTGATACTTATACTTCTGTTAAATACACTGTCGTCTACACCGACCACTGTATATTCTGACAGATCACCACTGCACATTGGTGTCTTGCTGTCGGCATTACCGTCCTTATCGTCATCGGCATATATCTCTGTTATAACGCTGCTCTCAGCTGCATCATCTGCTGCCTGTGCCTCTCTGGCCTGAATCACAACCGATGTTCCATTCAGACATACTTTCTTATTCTCATCGTCCACAAGGATACGTCCATCCGTATTGTCCTGGACTTTCTGATCCTTTGAAACTATCACGTTTAACGTAACCTGTGTCTTCGTGTCATTCTTTCCTGTTATGTATATTACAACTTTCTTACCATCTTCGTAAGCCATGGTAGGTGTACCCGTTATGAGTCCATCTGTAAGCTCAAGTCCTTCAGGAAGAAGGTAATTCTTGTCCATCTCATATGTGACTGTTCCGTCCTTGGCATCATTTAAAATGACTACATCCGCCATATCATATAGCGGCGTCTCAGCGGTGTACTTCTGTCTGAGTACTGCTGACGGATCTGCCTTTGTCTTCGATGCCTTGATCTGCTTACCCTTTGTTACTACCTTGACTATACATGGTTTTCTCGGCATGACAAATGTATACTTTCCCGATGTCCCAACAGTTTCATTATCCTGTGTCTCATCCTGACCTCTGTAGACAACCTTTTCAAGTGTATATCCTCTCTTGACCGTTGCGATCATGGACTGTTCCGAATCGACCTCGGCATATTTTGTATCATTGTCTATCTGCATACCGTTTCCAAGCGATGACGTTATCACGGCTTTCTCATTGTACTCAAGTGATATCGGATAGTATACTTTGGCATTTTCGTATACACCATCGTCTGTGATGACTCCTTCCTTCATATATAGAGAACCAGGAGTATTTGTATCCAGCCTCTTAAATGTTCCCTCAAATGTACCGGAGTTCAGTATGTTTGCACCATTTGTTACATATATTCCCTCCTGGGCTGTGATCTTCACGCCCTTCTTTATCTCTGCAACCACAGACGATGTAGATTTGCCGCTTGCACTGTTACCGAAATATATATTGTCAGCTGTCACGTCCTGATCGATTACGACCTTATTACCACCGTAATATATATCACCGCCATAAGTCATTATTACATCACCATTATAGTTGTATGATGGACACATATAATAGCCATCAGGCAGTTTGCACTCCTCATCAAATGAGACCCTTACACTCCTGTTCTGGTTAGGACTCAACTGAAAACTTGCATCCTTCATTCCAGTAAAATCTGTATTGATCACATTTATCTGTGCTGTCAGTTTCTCATTTGGGTCGAGATTTGACACGACAGTATCCTCATTCATCATATATACCGTAGTAGCCATCGTGGTTGTGGTTGTAAAACTACTGTTT
Organism: uncultured Coprococcus sp.; assembly: GCA_900548315.1. Taxonomy (GTDB): domain Bacteria; phylum Bacillota; class Clostridia; order Lachnospirales; family Lachnospiraceae; genus Coprococcus. The sequence continues at coordinate 5,311 of URJU01000120.1, forward strand.
TTAAGATCAATAACAACATTCTTACCACTGATCATTGAGCTGTAACTTCCGCCTGCAAGCCCGCATGATGCGTAATGTATATTTGACAGCTCTGCATTCATGTCTCCCCATACTGCAAATCCGCTCAGAATGTTGAAATCTCCTTTTCCGGCATTGCTGTATGAATCAACAACGGGATCTCCGTTCCCATCTACTGTCGTCTGATCATTTGCATAGAGCATTTTCAGATTCAAATTCTTTTTACATGTTCCATAGTAAGCCACTGTACATCTGTTGCTGATAACATTCTGGACATTTAAAGATACATTCTCTGTGTACACTGCGTAATACAACAGATAGAGATCACTGTTGAAATAACAATCCGTCATGTTGACTTCAACTTCTCCCGTTACACCTGATGAATTGCTGCCATTTCCATCCACTGCATAGCCGTTTCCAGCAGTACAGCCGGACATATCTACACGGACTTTTCCGTATACTGCATTAGGGAATGACAACCCATACAGATATCCCGATGTGGTCACATTTTCCATAGTGACATGTGTAGAACCCATGCTGGCCATCCCCTGCGAACCATAATTGTAATAACTGTCACTTTTTATATTCTTGAACGTTATAACATTTGCATAGGTATCTTCGTTTGCCGGCTCTGTCTGTTCCATTTTTCCAGAATAAAGACCATACAGACTACTTGTAATACTCATATTCTGTATGTTTATATCTGATGTTCCTCCTAACGAACCAGACTGGAATCCATATACCGTACTGAATTTTTCTCCCCCTCCATCTACATCGATATCGACATTGCCATTCACTACGGAATTGTAACTTCCAGAAAAAGATATATTGGATCCTTTCAGTGACTTCACATCGAGTGTAAGGTTTCCGATAACAGTTGAACTGCTTACACCACATACATTTATATAGCCTGAGTTCTCCATGCCATCGACCTTGATCACTGCATTTCCTCCGACTATAGCGCTGTTGCTGGAGCCGCACATATACCCTGACTTGGTGCTGCACACATCGACTTTCAGATCTCCCTGTACAGCGGCTCCGTTAGTTGCACCGTACAGTGAATTGATCTGCGCATTCTTTACTGTAAAGTTTACATTGCCCTTTACCGCATAATCCATACTCTTATTATTCTTGTCTCTGTATGTTCCATTGGTCGCACCGTATGCTGAACTGCTGCTATTGCCTGCCGCATAAGAGATATCACATATCAGATCTCCATCTATCGTTGACGAATGTACTCCATTTAATGTACTTATATCAACCGTACCATCCGCATGAATATCCACATTCCCTGTGCCGTAGCTGTCCATCATTCCGGTCAGCGTCTCAACAAAAGCATTGCCAGCCACATCAATATCAACATCGCCGGACAATTTCGCCTTGTCGGCAGCCTCAGCCTGTTTCACTGTGCACTTGCCTGATATGTCTACTTTCAGTGTGCCGACCGCATCAGAATCATACACACCGACTGCCTTATTGATCATTGTTCCCTTTTTCACTGATATCGTAACAGCAGGTGTTTTCCCGGCACTCTCTATGGAACCCTTATATATTCCCCATATGTTTCCCATATAAACACCATCTAGTGTGATGGACACCGGCTCCACTGTCTTCTCCCCATACACGCCAAACACCTGACACGGTCTTATATCTGAGCTGCCATCGATCTCAAATGCTTCCTCACCCTCGTCGAGCACTCCGTCCCGATCCTTATCATTATAGATATTGATCCACGAATCTGAATCCGTGGAATTCGGTGACTGTTTGATCTGTCTCTTATACACATCTGACGCTGCCGACGATAAGGCTC
>URJU01000121.1 GCA_900548315.1 uncultured Coprococcus sp.
CGTCAGATGTGTATAAGAGACAGTTCATATCCACAATAATATGATCTTTAAAAAATCCCATTGCAAAATCGGTGACAGCCCATGTCTTACCAACAAACTTGCCGCCTCTTACCACGGCAATCTTTTCCTGTCCTGTTTCATACCATGTCGCAAGATCATTCATTATATTTCTAAACAAGCATTTCACCTCGATTCGACCACTTTTTTCTAATCTTTTCAAGCATTTATAGCATACCACTAATGATTATGTGTGTAAACAAAAACACCTATATATATTAACACATTTTACTACTCATAGAGGAACTTTTCTCTGAAATATGTCTTAAGTGCCGGCTCATCTATATCCATGTACTTCATGACAATCTCATATATAAACTCCTTGTAATATTCCCAGTCTTTTCCATTCATATCAACATTCTGCTGATCCTCATAAAATATCTCTCCAAGTTTATTCCTGAGTCTGATGGTTGCACTGTACACATTCTGACCAAATGCATCCGCAAATTCCGGTTTGACAACATCAATGGTCATTCCGCCGTACTTCAGATGCGTCTCACTGCGCATCACGCACACATCTCTCTCTATTCTGTCAATACACTTTTCCTCTACCATATCTCTCAAAAAGTACTTACGATTCTCATACAGATACCGCTTTATCGCCATGAGTATTATCTCATTCTGAGAATATCCTGTACAATCCGAAAGTCTCTCTATATCGCGTGCCATTCTTGAATCCATTCTGAGTGGCTTGCTTGTCATCTCTTTCCTGTTAAGCCCCGGCATAATTCTGCTCCCTTTCCCTGATATCGGATAAAAAACCCCGGAGAAGATCTTGCTATCCTCCGGGTAAAATGATCCGTTATATTTCAATTATATCTATCTTTAGATCAATTCTAACTCTAACTTTTACTCGCCCTTGCCAATTGAAAGGAATCCGCTCTCATTTGCCTTGAGCAGGAATGCAAGACCTATATTCTTCTTTCCTTCCTCTGTAGCCTTGTAGATCTCTCCAGTCTCGACAAGTGACTTCGCTATAGCTATCAGCACATCCTTGAACTGCATCATCTGTCTTCTGTCCTTTGAACTCAGCTTGAATATGTACTGATTCTTTGAGCTGATAAGAAGAATACTGAATGTATGTACATTATCCTTTGATGCTCTGATAGCAGAACCAATCATTCTCGAATTGGCTATGACAACCTCTGCATTTTCATCAGGCAGATACTCTGATACGATGAGTTTGTATATCTTGAGATAATCCTGCTCAGCACTTGCATTGACCGGCATCTCAGCAACTGCAAATTCTACAACTGAATCTGCCATCTTTATCGTACCGCCTTCATCATTGATAACCGCATTGCACTCTTTAGGAACACACAATCTAAAGAACTTGTTCTCCACAACCTTCTGTCCCTTTGCAGGCTCCCTGAGTATGAGGTCTACATAATTCATCTCCAGCTTGTTCATCGCTACTATAGCTGACTCATCACCGGTCTCTGCGAGCTCTATGAGTGCGTCATATAGACTCCATATCTGCTGTGTTGCAGTCGGAACCAACGTGATAAGCTTTTCAATTGCCGGCACATATCCCATGCCGGCATTCTCTATGTAAAGTTTGATAGCCTCATCATTTGGAAGTCCCTTCTCAACTTTATAATTGATAACCTTGAACAGGTTCTCCTTATCCCAGTCATCAAAATTAGCGTTAAAAGCCTTCTCAAAGTACTTTATACTCTTGATCTCGCCCTTATAGTTCTCCTGCTTTTCCTGAAGCTGATAAATCCTTCCAAGCTCATATCCAGCCTGAGCACTTCCAAGACCCAGAGCCTCAAGATAAGCTTTCTCTATCTCATATGGTGTAGCAATATAGAATATCTGTCTTTGTTTCATCATCGCTATCTTGATGGCAGCGGATTCACTTCCTGCCTGGACTGCACGCTCCCACTTGTCTATAGCTGTCTGCAAATCCTCACCCTTGAGATCTTCAAGATCCTTGATATACCCTTCGGCCTCCTGTATACCATTCTCTCTGGCTTTCTTGAAATATGCCAGAGCCTTTCCTCCGTCTCTCTTAGTCCTGAGAAGTCCATAATAGTATATTCTTCCAAGATAAAACGCAACTCTCTTATGTCCAAGTCTCTCGGCATTCTCATACCAATTGACAGCCTTCACGTAATCCTTAAGCTGCTGGTCATATACAATTCCGAGAAGGAATGCCAGCTCTGGATCCTTTGTTGCCTCAAACAGCTGTTTTGCATAACTGATCGTCTTCTCCACATCACGGTAAGGGCTGTCCTCATCATAGTAAAGCTCTATGAGCAGATAACTTGCCTTTATACTGCCAAGTTTGAGAGCCTGCTTTGCTGCCCTCATGGCACCTTCATAGTCCTCGAGGTAATAACAGTATATCGCCTCATTGTAATACTGCATATCCTTACGATTTGCGCTGTGCTCACTCGCTAATGTTGGATCCACAAATGCAAATGAGTTAGCTGTTTCAAATATAATCTCCTCATACTGCTCTATAATCTCCATCGTAGCACATACGAACCTCATACATGCAAGACGTCTTCCATGATAGAATGCAAAGGAAACTATTCCCTTTTCCAAGTCTTTATGATAATAGGTAGTACATATACCATCAGCATACTCTGTAACATAGGCTTTCATCTGAAGATCCTCATCAAAAGCATCGTTACAATACCTCAGATAATTCTCAAGAGTCATCTTGGTATCCTTTGGTACACTATCATAGTAAACATACATCGCAAAATCTTTGTAGGTAAGGCTCGGAGCATAATACTCCTCTCCTGTAGTTTCATTAATGGTCTTGACCCAGCCCTTAGGAAGCTTATGGATGAATCCTTCAACCTGATCGTGTACATATGTGTACTGATACTGCAAACGAGATGCCTCTATAACCTTGTATCTAGGCTCTTTACCCTTTGCCTTTCTCGACTCTGCTATATCTGTGTACAACTTGTCCTTCTCTTCAAACTCCAGACTGTCACCATGAGTACTCATGTATTCAACTCTCTCATATGACGCCTTTGCCTTGGCATCTCCGGTATCAGCCAGTTTCTTGTACCACATCATAGCTTTATCAAGATCTATCGGTACAACATAGTCGCTCTTGTTTCCGTATTCATCAACTCTATTCAGACCACTCTCATATATAGATCCCAAACTCATGTAGGCGGCCTTGATACCATAATCATTGGCTGCCAATTCATAATACTTTATAGCCTTTGAGAAGTTCTGTACCTCCAAAAGCATCTTTGCGAGTTTAAATATCGTATCTCCGTCATGGTTCTGATTGACATACTTCTCGTAGTACTTTGTCGCCTTGTTCAGATCCACATCTATAACCGCATTCCGATATTTTCCCTTTTCAAAGAATTCCGCCAGTGCCAGCAGCGCATCATCCCCGTATGACTTATACTGCGCATCCATTATTCCTATGTCTGCAACCTGCTCCAATATAGTCACGGACTCCTCCGCATCACCATTGTCCATAAGGTTCATCGCCTTGTTAAACTGGAGTTCTACATTGTTCACCGGTTCCTTTTTTCTGGAAAACCTGGATACAAATGGTATCCTCTTTAATAATCCGTCAAAAAATCCCATATCCTGTTCCTCCGACAAATGTCCATTGATATTTTTATTTTACCACAACACCACCAGTGGTGCAATAAAACATGTCGTATGTTTTGGAACTTTATCTATTGATAACACTTGCAGTTTCACTGATCATTCTTACTTAGATATGCAGCAATCTCATCTACTGCTGCCTTCTCATCTATTCCATCCGCTACTATGGTGATCTCACTGCCATTTGCAAAATCCATACTCATCATTCCCATAATGCTCTTGGCGTTTATCTTTTTGTCTCCTGTCACAAGATGAACCCTGCTTTCATACTGACTCGCTACCTGTACGAGTACTGCAACTGGTCTTTCCTCGGTTTCTCCCATCATTGATACTTCAACTGTCTTTTCGATCATTACATCCTCCTTGGGCATTAACAGCCCCGCAACTCTTCTGCGATTTCACTTATTTTTCTTAATCTATGATTAACCCCCGATTTTCCGATCGGCGGAGTCATCATCTCTCCTAACTCCTTGAGTGTTGCATCTTCACTCTCAAGTCTTGCCAATGCAAGTTCCTGAAGATTTTCTGGAAGGAACTCTATTCCCTTAGTTGAGATTATGTAATTGATATCATTTACTTGTTTCACCGCAGCATTCACAGTCTTGTTTAGATTAGCTGCCTCACAGTTTACCCTGCGGTTTATCGTGTTTCTGATATCCTTCTTTATACGGATATTTTCCATATCCATGAGCGATATATGAGCCCCCATAAGTCCAAGCATCTCAACTATCATCTCCCCATCTTTGAGATAGACGACACTGTATTTTTTCCTCTGTATTATCCTGGACGATATGTCAAATCCTTGGATTATCTCCTGGATAAACTCAGCTCTGCCCCTGTTATCGCTCACTATCTCCATATGATAGCCCTTATTTGGATCACTGATGGAACCTGAAGTCATAAACACACCCTTTATGTATGCCCTGCGGCAGCACTCACAACCGACCACCAGCCTGCTGACTTTCATCTTCTGACAATCATTCGCCCCATTGCACACGTTATCATTTTCTATCTTAAGTGTGGTCATGATGCACCTCACCATATCCGGATCAGCTATCTCCATTCTATATATTCTGCTGTTCATTCCGGTTCTCTTTACACTGGACGCTGGTATATATCTGAATAAACGCTTTATGAGCGATGCTATCTCCTGGGCTATGACACTTCTCTCTGTCACTATGCCAAGCGCTACCGGTCTGTTCTTCCAGTATTTTACATGAGCAACCATAGATATCATAGCTGCAAGTTCAGCAATCTGGCAATGTCTAGCACCTGCAACATTGCCAGAAATCTCTGTCTTAACATCAGAGGAAAACGACATATTTTCACCTGCAATCCTTATTACTATTTTCAGGATCTCACATCTTCTTGACGATTGAATCCTTTGATATATCTCTGTGAACTATTCTTACTGTATACGTTGTTTTCTGCAGTTTTTTATACACTGCATTTGCAATCGTCACAGATCTGTGCTTTCCGCCCGTACATCCCACTGATATCACGAGCTGATTCTTCCCCTCTTTTATATAATTTGGCACAAGGAACTCCACCAGATCCAGGAATTTATCCAAGAACTCTGGTCCCTCCTTACAGTTCATCACATAATCCTGAACCTCTTTATCATTCCCCGTCTTTTCTCGGAGATCTAGGTCATAATACGGATTTGGCAAAAAACGCACATCCTGAACTATATCAGAATCCCTCGGTATACCATACTTAAATCCAAACGACATAACTGTTATTATGAAATTAGAATACTCCTGGTTCTGCACAAATATCTTATCCAGTTCTGCCTTGAATTCTCTCACCAGAAGATTTGTGGTATCGATTATATAATCAGCCTCTTCCTTGAGAAAACCTATCAGTTCCCTCTCTTTCTTTATTCCATCTATTATTCTGCCGCCCTTTACTGACAACGGGTGATTTCGCCTAGTCTCCTTGTATCTCTTTACAAGAGTTGCATCAGAACACTCAACAAACAATATCTCATACTTCATACCCTCGCGTGTAATCTCAGCCAGACATGAATTGAGCTGTGAAAGTGCCCTTCCGCTTCGTATATCAACACTTATTGCAACATCATCCACCTGTATCTCAGCATCATACGCTATCTCCGCAAATCTTCTTATCAGCTGTATAGGAAGATTATCCACACAGAAAAAGCCTGCATCTTCAAGCGTTTTTAACGCGGTTGCCTTGCCAGCGCCACTCATTCCAGTAACAATAACAAATCTCACTTTTCTGTCCTCCTCACCACAGCGTTATATAATTTATCGGATAATAATGTCCGGAATACCTCACCTAGTTCCATACTATCTCAAAACTTCCCCAGCATCTTGACTTCAGGCTCAAGCATTACGCCAAACTTATCGCTCACTTTACTCTGAACATCTCCGATCAGCCCAACAACATCGACCGCTGTGGCACCCCCTCTGTTGACGACAAATCCGCAGTGTTTTTCTGCTACCTGTGCGCCGCCGACTGAATACCCTCTAAGTCCGGCATCCATTATCAGCTTTCCAGCAAAATATCCCTCAGGTCTCTTGAATGTGGAGCCTGCAGACGGATATTCAAGAGGCTGCTTTGAGCGTCTTGCCTCTGACAGTTCCTTCATCCTGCCCTCTATCTCTTCCCTGCAGCCTTCTGCAAGTTCAAGTGTCACCTCAAGCACCACCAATTTTCTATCCTCAACTATACTGTGCCTGTACGAAAAATCCATCTCATCTGAACTGAACTCATATATCTGTCCATTCTCATCCATAGCCTTAACAGTCTTAACCACATCTCTCATCTCGCCGCCATATGCCCCGGCATTCATGTAAACTGCCCCACCTATTGTACCCGGTATACCCGATGCAAACTCAAGTCCGGTTAGAGAATTGTCGCGAGCTGCAGCACTCACTCTCACAAGCATCGCTCCAGCCTGGGCTGTGATGGTTCTGCCATCGACAGTCACGGTATCCATATTATCCATGATATTGATTATCATGCCCCTGTATCCATCATCAGACACCAGGAGATTACTTCCATTGCCCAATATAAAATACGGTATCTTTCTCTCTCTGCAGAGGGAGATCAGATCTGCTACCTCCTCCGCAGAACGCGGCTTTACAAAACAATCAGCCTTACCGCCTATCCTAAATGTCGTGTGTCTGCTCATCGGCTCATCCGCCAGAACATTCTCAGTCCCAACGATTGCCGTTACATCTTTATATATATTGTATATATCCTTCTCTGACATACATACCTCATACTAATCTTTTATAAGACTTTCATAAAACAAAATCCCACAAAACACGTATATATCATGCTCTGCAGGTATCCCTGTCTAAAACAAAAGTCTTTAATGTACTATATTATCGGCATATCCGTCTGATAACACCAATAAATTCATCATACATCTGTCTCTTATACACATCTCCGAGCCCACGAGACGCGTAG
>URJU01000122.1 GCA_900548315.1 uncultured Coprococcus sp.
GATTACTACGCGTCTCGTGGGCTCGGAGATGTGTATAAGAGACAGGACATGCAGATATTCAGAAATCTGAAACCATATTGGAAGTCGGTCATTATCATAGCCCTTCTTCTCGTTCTGCAGGCATACTGTGATCTGTCACTTCCGGACTACACCTCAAAGCTCATAGATACCGGTATACAGAACTACGGTATAGAGAACTGTAGCCCAAAACAGATCCCGGAGAAAGCCTACAACGTGATAGACGGATTTATGGATGACGATGAGAAAGCTGTATGGGAGAAATATTATAAAGACGGTTCGGATGGTTATTATTATCTGACAGAAGACGGAGAGGAACACATAGAAGAAGTGGATAGTGCCTGTATGAAGGGGCTTATGATGTATTACTATCCATATCAGATGGTGAACTCTGATGAGGACAATGCAATTAAGGCAGGACTCGATAAGATGGGAATCACCCTTGACGAGATGCCGGAGGAGATGTGGGCGCAGATCGGTGAACAGATGAAATCTACGGTTGACGGCATGCTCGACAGCATGGGTGAAGACTATATGGAATCCACAGCCATAGCATGTACAAGGATATGCTACGACAGCTTTGGCTACGATTATAAGGCAGGACAGATGTCATATCTGAAGTGGGCAGCGGTGAAGATGCTTGGGATGTCACTTCTCATGGCTGCAGCTGCGGTTCTCATAGGACTTGTGGCGTCGAGGGTTGCGGCAAGCGTTGCCTGCGGACTCAGAGAGAAGGTGTTCAACAAGGTTATCGCATTTTCGGATGCTGAGATCAACAAGTTCTCAACAGCATCCCTTATAACGAGATCTACAAATGATGTCCAGCAGATACAGATGGTCACTGTTATGATGCTCAGAATGGTTCTATATGCACCGATACTTTCTATTGGAGGCATCGTCAAGGTTGTTGAGAACGGAGCCGGAATGGGATGGGTAATATTCATTGGCATAGCAGCAGTTGTGATTCTCATGGGAACGCTTATGGTCATCGCCATGCCAAAGTTTAAAGTTATGCAGACGCTGGTGGACAGAGTAAACCTTGTGTCAAGAGAGATACTTACAGGTATCCCGGTTATCAGGGCATTTGGCAGAGAGGAACGCGAGGAAGAGAGATTCGACGAGGCAAATAAAGACCTGACGAAGAACACATTGTTCGTCAACAGAGTCATGACATTTGCAATGCCTATACTCATGTTCATCATGTATGCAATAAGCATACTTATAGAGTGGGTGGCAGCCCACAAGATCGATGCGGGTGTCCTTCAGGTAGGATCAATGACTGCATTTATTACATATACAATGCTTATCATTATGTCATTCCTTATGCTCAGCATGATGTCAGTCATGCTCCCTCGTGCCAGCGTGGCAGCAGACAGAATACAGGAGATCATAGATACGGATGTGACAGTTCAGGACGCAGCCGGGGCAAAGAAACTTGAAACACCAAGGGGTGTCGTAAAGTATGACAATGTCGCATTTGCATATCCGGGCGCAGATGAGAATGTACTTGAGAATATCTCATTTAAGGCCAAGCCTGGACAGACTACGGCGATCATAGGAAGTACCGGTTGTGGTAAGAGTACACTGGTTCAGCTCCTCCCGAGATTCTATGATGTTACGGAGGGCTCGATAACGATAGACGGACAGGATATAAGAGACCTCACCATGGAGAGCGTGAGACAGAATATCGGTTTTGTTCCGCAGAAGGGAATCCTGTTCTCAGGAACGATTGCATCAAATATAAGATTCGGTGCGCCGGATGCATCTGATGAAGATGTCAAGCTTGCGGCTAAGATTGCTCAGGCATCCGACTTTATAGATGAGAAGGAACATGGTTACGACAGTGTGGTTGCCCAGGGCGGCGGAAATGTGTCCGGCGGTCAGAAACAGCGTCTTGCTATAGCCAGAGCCATAGCGAGAAAGCCGAAGATCCTGATATTTGACGACAGCTTTTCGGCGCTTGATTTCAAGACGGATGTGGCAGTCAGAAAGGCACTTGGCGAGCATGTAAATGACAGCACGGTATTTATCGTTGCACAGCGTGTAAGCACTATACTCTCAGCAGATCAGATACTTGTGCTTGACGAGGGTACGATAGTCGGCAAGGGAACTCACAAGGAACTCATGCAGACCTGTGAGGAGTACAGGCAGATAGCCGAGTCACAGCTCTCTCCATCGGAGATAGCGGCCAGTCTTGGAACTGACTCAGAAAGGCAGGTGTAGGACATGGCAGAACAGAATCAGACAAATAATCAGAGAAGTTTCAGAGGTCCTAGAAGAGGCCACGGTCCTATGATGGGCGGCGAGAAAGCCAAGGACTTCAAGGGAACGATAGGAAAATTATTCAGATACATAGGCAAATATAAGGCAGCGGTTTTTGTCGTTGCCATATTTGCAATTGGAAGTACGATATTCAATGTAATATGTCCGAAAGTACTCGGCAAGGCGACAACAGCCCTGTCAGAGGGGATTATGAACAAGATAACAGGCAACGGTGGAATAGATTTCACGTATATCGGTAAGATATTGCTGTTCTGTCTCGGTTTGTATGTGCTAAGTGTGGCATTTAGTTTTGTTCAGGGATTCATCATGACCGGTATCACCCAGAAAGTATGCTACAGGATGAGACGTGAGGTGTCCGAGAAGATCAACAGGATGCCGATGAGCTACTTTGAGAGCAGAACCTATGGTGAGGTACTTTCAAGGATCACAAATGATATAGACACCATGGGAAATGGTCTGAACCAGAGTATAACACAGCTCATCACATCGGTTAGTACGGTCATCGGTGTAATAGTAATGATGCTCACGATCAGTCCGCTTATGACCCTTATATCAGTGCTGATACTTCCGATAAGTATCATGCTCATGATGTTTGTCATCAAGAAATCCCAGAGATTCTTCAAGCAGCAGCAGGAATACGTGGGACACATAAATGGCCAGGTTGAAGAGGTATATGGCGGACATAATGTCATAAAGGCGTTCAATAAGGAAAACGACGTTAGAAGAGAGTTCCATGAGACAAATGAGACTCTGTACAAGTCAGCATGGAAGTCACAGTTCTTCTCAGGATTGATGCAGCCTATCATGATGTTTGTCGGCAATCTGGGTTATGTGGCAGTTGCCATATCAGGTGCGGCTCTGGCGATCAGAGGAACTATCCAGATCGGTGATATCCAGGCATTTATACAGTATGTAAAGAACCTCACACAGCCTGTTCAGCAGGTTGCTCAGGTCACAAATATGATGCAGCAGATGGCAGCCGCCGCTGAGCGAGTATTTGAACTTCTTGAAGAGAAAGAAGAGGAGCAGATAGTAGAGAATCCTGTATCCACAGAGGGAATCAAGGGTGAAGTAACATTTGAGCATGTAAAGTTCGGATATAACCCGGATCAGATCATCATCAAGGATTTCTCAGCCCATGTAAAACCGGGACAGCAGGTAGCCATAGTCGGACCTACCGGAGCGGGCAAGACCACCATGGTCAAGCTGCTCATGAGATTCTACGACGTGAATGGCGGTGCTATACTTCTGGATGGACACAATATAAAGGATTTCAACAGACGTGAGCTCAGGGATGTATTTGGCATGGTGCTTCAGGATACATGGCTGTTCAAGGGCACTATCATGGAGAATATCAGATACGGAAGACTGGATGCCACGGATGAGGAAGTCATCGCAGCGGCAAAGGCAGCCCATGCACACAGATTTATCTCGGCACTTCCGGGTGGATACAACATGGAGCTTAATGAGGAAATAACAAATATCTCCCAGGGACAAAAGCAGCTCTTAACTATCGCAAGAGCCATTCTTGCGGACAATCCGGTCCTGATCCTCGATGAGGCTACATCGTCAGTCGATACGAGAACAGAACACAGGATTCAGAGAGCTATGGACAATCTGATGAAGGGCAGGACAAGCTTTGTCATAGCCCACAGACTGTCAACTATCAAGAATGCAGACATCATTCTTGTTATGAAGGACGGTGACATCATAGAACAGGGAAACCATGATGAGCTTATGGCGCAGAATGGATTCTATGCGGATCTGTATAACTCGCAGTGGAGTTAAAGAATATTGAATAATAGGGTATGAAAGCCTGTATAAGCCTATATGAAATCATATTTGACGATTGTTATTGTGGATGATTTCACATAGGGATTATGCAGGCTTTTTGTTATAGATTTGGCGATTTATAGAATTTTAAGCATTGATAGTGGAGTACTCTTATCATATTCCATAGTTTAAAGCTATGGCAAGCTTCAAAATAATAGTATTTTCCATGGACAGTCTATCCTGCTAGAATATCCTCAAGTTAAGAAAACGAGAAAACACTACGGAGGATAAAGACATATGAGCAAATTACAGACACCTTTCAGATACGATTTTGTAGGAAGCTTTCTGAGACCACAGGCACTCAAGGATGCGAAGGCAGCATACAGGGACGGAAAGATCACCAAGGAGGAGTTCGACAAAGTTGTCAATGAGGAGATTACCAAGGTTGTTGCAAAACAGAAGGAACTTGGATTCCATGCGATCACAGATGGCGAGTTCAGAAGAACATTCTGGCATCTTGACTTCATGTGGGGATTTGAGGGCGTTGCCCATGAGAACACTGGAAATGGTGTAAAATTCGATGCAGAGCTTGCGGTTCTTGACGACACTTATCTTGTAGGCAAGATAAAGGCAAAGACGCACCCATTTGTTGAATATTTTAAGTTCCTAAAGCAGTTCGAGGATGAGAATACAGTTGCAAAGTATACGATACCAGCTCCTGCACAGACATTCCAGCAGATGATAGTACCTGACAATATTGCAAACACAAGGAAGTTCTATCCTACAAATGAGGAGCTTATCCAGGATATCGGAAAGGCTTATCAGGATGTTATTAAGCAGTTCTATGATGCTGGATGCCGAAACCTGCAGCTTGATGATTGTACATGGGGAGCCATAGTGGGGGATGCAGCAAAGCAGAGATATAGGTCGCTTGGAATATCACTTGAGGATGTCAAAAAGGAGCTGCTTGCAGTGAACAATCTTGCCCTTGAAGGAAAGCCGGAGGATATGGTCATCACTTCACATATCTGCAGAGGAAATTACCACTCAACATTCTTCACAAGCGGTCCTTATGACACAGTTGCAGATTATGTATTTGCAAATGAGAATGTAGATGCGCTGTTCCTTGAGTATGACGATGAGAGATCGGGCGGATTTGCACCTCTTGCAAAGGTTTCAGAGAACAAGAAGGTCGTGCTCGGACTTATCACAACAAAATCTCCGGTTCTTGAGGATAAGGAGAAGGTCATTGCAAGGATCTATGAGGCTGCAAAGTATGTACCACTTGACAGATTATGCCTGAGCCCTCAGTGTGGATTTGCATCGTGTGAGATCGGAAACAAGCTGACAGAGGATGAGCAGTGGGCAAAGCTCAAGCTCGTTAAGGAGATAGCAGAGGAAGTCTGGTCATAAAATAGAATATTATAGAAGTGAAGTGGCGGCGAACAGAAGCAAGAATCTGTTCGCCGCTTTTTTGAGTTATGAAATCTGTTATATACAAGCCTGATCGGAACCATGTTTGTCAGGGCGCTCAATGCAATTGCGCCGATACTGGTGTTTGCCCTTGTCATCAGCTCAATTGCAAATGTAGGAAAGGGAAATGGCCAGCAGTTCCGTATGGTGACGATCATGTATATACTCGGCACGCTATGCACAGCGGTGGTGGCGGTGATCGTAGATCCGCTCCTTGCGACTATCGTTTTAAGGAGAAATGCATATCCACTTGTGTGTAGATGCCTCAGAATATGTTGGTTTTTCTGCAATAGGAAAACAATAATTTAGAGAAATCCTTATATTCCCCGTATCCCTGATTCCACAATTCCATTTGAATCTTTAGAGATTCCCCCAAGAACATGCGGAATTACCAACATATCCGTTCCGCATTTAGGACATGCCGCAATTCCCATCAGTTCGCTGGTGCTTTCCAGACGATATTCAGACTGATATTCTATACCATCTTTCTGCCACATAAAAATGTGTCCGCATTTGAAACACTTAACTTCCCTGAATGTATTTCCCATAATAAATAATAACCTCTGTTGCAGTTTAGTCGTATTTTTAGTTTAACTCATCGCTATTAACAATGAAAGAAACTACGGGTTTATCTTCATTAAATGCAATATTAAACACAAACAGTATTCATTATTTATAGAAACTTATCAAGCTCTGCATCCACATTCTTCCTCTTCTTGATCTTTGGGTGGTTGATGATGTTTCCCTTGGTGATGACCATCTCAAGATTCCTGAGAACGCGCAGATCGTCAAGAGGATTTCTTGCGGTGACTATCATGTCTGCATATTTGCCCTTCTCGATGGATCCGGTGAGCTGTCCGATCCCGGCAAGCTCCGCACTCCGCTTTGTCGCGGTGTACAGTGCAAATGAGTTGGATACCCCGACGTATTTGTGGAAGTAGTACAGCTCACGCCAAAAGTCGTATTGTGTGATCCATGGACAGCCGACGTCATTTCCCAGCACAACAGGGATGTCATTTGCCAGGGCTGCCTTTGAACAGTCAATGATTCCCTCAAATACGACATTTCCATTGTACTGCTCGACCTCAGTCGCATTCGTGAGGGCGCGGTCAAACAGGGCATATGGAAGAACCGGAGAGATAGTGGTGCAGAGAAATGCCCCGCGTTCCTTGAAAAGTCTGATCATGTCATCGTCCATTTTAGCGCCGTGTTCGATGGAATCAACTCCGTTTTCCAGAGCAACGTGGACACCTTCGGGTGATTCGACGTGGGCGGACACCATGTAGCCGTCTGCATGAGCCTTGTCGCAGACGGCACGCACCATATCGGGTGACATTTTCAGTTCTCCCGGGACGCCCTTTTCCTTTGCATCAAGCACTCCACCGGTGATCATGAGCTTGATGATATCAACCTTTTCCTTCTCACATTTGTCCAAGTGGGCAAGTGCCTCATCTCTGTCTCTTATACACATCTGACGCTGC
>URJU01000123.1 GCA_900548315.1 uncultured Coprococcus sp.
CCTTATCGTCGGCAGCGTCAGATGTGTATAAGAGACAGCATTAAAACATATGGCGGAAATATAATGAGCAGAATTATTTCAACAGAAACATTGGACAAAGAAGAAGAAAAAAGTGAATATAGCCTGAGACCTCAGTACCTGAACGAGTATATAGGGCAGGAGAAGGTTAAAGACAATCTTAGGATATTCATAGAGGCTGCAAAGAAGAGAAAGGAGCCACTGGATCATTTGCTTCTTTATGGGCCTCCGGGACTTGGAAAAACAACATTGTCAACTATAGTTGCAAATGAGATGGGAGTAAATATCAAGATAACTTCGGGACCTGCGATAGAAAAGCCGGGAGAACTTGCTGCAATACTCAACAACCTGTCCGACAATGACATCCTGTTTATAGATGAGATACACAGACTCAGCACACAGGTGGAGGAGGTTCTGTATCCCGCCATGGAGGATTACGCAATAGATGTGGTGATAGGCAAGGGCGCCGGAGCCAGATCAATCAGACTCGATCTTCCGAAGTTCACGCTTATAGGTGCAACGACAAGAGTCGGTATGCTTTCGGCTCCACTTAGAGACAGATTTGGAATGGTTGATAAGCTGGAGTTTTATACCAATGGTGATCTGAAAGAGATAATTTTGAGGTCTGCGGATGTACTCGGCGTGAGGATAGAAGATGATGGCGCGCTAGAGATAGCAAGAAGATCTCGTGGAACACCAAGACTTGCAAACAGACTGTTAAAAAGATGCCGCGATTATGCGGAAGTCTGTCATGATGGATGCATAGATGTATCCGTTGCAAAGAGCGCACTGGACAAGTTACAGGTTGATTCCATGGGACTTGATATAAATGACAGGAATATATTATTGACCATGATAGAGAAATTTGACGGTGGTCCGGTTGGACTTGATACACTGGCGGCTGCAGTCGGTGAGGATCCTGGAACCATTGAGGATGTATATGAGCCTTATTTTATAATGAACGGATTTATCAACAGGACTCCTAGGGGGCGTGTTGTGACTGATCTTTGCTACAGGCATCTCGGACTGGATGCATTCATAAAAAATAAACTGTGAACATAACGATGGAAAAATTTTAAATAAGGAGAATGGGTATGGCACAAAAAAATGATATTAAGGTAGTGATCAATAACAAAGTTTATACTCTGAGCGGTCAGGAGAGCGAAGATTATCTGCAGAACGTTGCAACGTATATCAATGGCAAGATTGCTGAGTGTCAGTCATCTGAGGCATACAGGAGATTTAACGCTGAATATCAGAACGTATTGCTTGCGCTTAATATAGCAGATGATTATTTCAAGGCAAAAGATCAGGTAAATCAGATGCTCACAGAGGATGATGATAAGGACAAGCAGATATATGATCTCAGACATGAGGTTATTGAGGTACAGATAAAATATGAGTCTGCTCAGAAGATGATCGAGGAGTATAAGGATAAGATAAGTGAACTTCAGAGACAGATAATAAAGCTTGAAGCGGAGAAAAATGTTAAATAGAACAGAGATATTGGCGCCGGCAGGCAATTTTGATGCGGTGAGGGCAGCTGTCAACGCACATGCGGATGCTGTCTATCTTGGGGGCAATCTTTTTAGTGCCCGTGCGTTTGCCGGAAATTTTAATGAAAAAGAGTTATTGGAGACGATAGACTACTGTCATACATTTGATGTCAAAGTGTATATGGCAGTCAACACGTTACTGAAAAATGAAGAGATAAAAAGGCTCCCGGATTATGTGGAGCCTTATTACAGAGAGGGCGTAGATGGCATCATAGTCCAGGATATGGGCGTTGCAAATGTCTTTTCTGAAAATTTTCCTGATCTTCCATTGCACGGCAGCACACAGCTCAGTGTGTCCAGTGAGTATGGAGCAGCATTTCTAAAGAACATAGGCATGACGAGATTTGTGCCGTCAAGAGAATTATCACTGGATGAAATCAGATCAATAAAAAGTAAAATTGACATTGAGATAGAGACATTTGTCCACGGTGCAATGTGTTATTGCTATTCAGGAAGATGTCTGATGAGCAGCTATGCCGGTGGCAGAAGCGGCAACAGGGGACGCTGTGCTCAGCCATGTAGAAAGAAGTATCAGATGGGTGATGAATACGCATATATGCTCAGTTTAAAGGATATGTGCATGCTCTCAGATGTAGGAAAGCTTATTGATGCAGGTATAGACTCATTTAAGATAGAAGGAAGAATGAAAAAACCTGAGTATGTTGCGGCAACGACATACGCTTATAGGGAGCTGCGGGATGCATATCTGTCAGGTTGCAGCGATCTCACAAATCTGTCAGTCAGGTATGAGAATATGCTCAGGGATATATATAATAGAGGCGGTTTTTGTTCGGGATACTATTTTGTCGGTAATGGCAGGCAGATGCTGGCAGATAAGAGACCCAATCACACAGGAGTAAAGATTGGAAAGGTGACAAAGATCAATAAACCCTTTGTAGAAATAAAGCTGAGTTCAGATGTACATTCTGGTGATGTTTTTGAAATCAGAGGCAGACAGGGGGAAGTCGAAATTACCTGTGGTGTGGATGCTATAGCAGATAAATGCATAAGTGTAAAAGGAAAGTCGTTTCAGCTAATTTCTGTGGGCAATCAGGTATACAGGACGAGAAACAACAGGCTTTTAAATGACATACAGAAAAATATCATAGACAATGATAGAAAAATCAATCTCAGAGCGGAGCTGACAGCTAAAATTGGTAAAAAAATGATGCTTAAACTCAGTTCTCTAGGGGAAGATATATGTGAAAATCTTGTGATTGGGCCTGAATGTGTTTCGGCAGCTAACAAGCCGGTGACAGAGGAGCAGATGCTCTCAAAGATAAAAAAGACCGGCGGCACTCCTTTTGAAATAGAAGAAGTAATAGCTGATGTAGATGATGGGTTGTTCGTTCCGATAGGTGCTATAAATAATATGAGAAGACAGGCACTTGAGGAGATGCGGAAACTTCTGATAGATAGAAACAGAAGAACTTTGACAGACATTGCATCTGATGAA
Source organism: uncultured Coprococcus sp. (assembly GCA_900548315.1). GTDB lineage: Bacteria > Bacillota > Clostridia > Lachnospirales > Lachnospiraceae > Coprococcus. Next base: position 3,031 of record URJU01000123.1, read on the forward strand.
AAAGAAGAAACATGTGTGGTTTCACAGGATGCCCAAGATAGAACTTTGACAGATAATATAGTTGAAAAAAACTGGCGGTCAGGTCTGACGGTGGCTGTATCTACATCAGACCATGTAAATATTGTTAAGAATTATAAATGGGTAAGTAACATTATTGTAGATTATAATATCAGACAATATGGAACCGAACTTAAAAATTTAGGCTTTAGCACATTTGTCGCATTGCCGGAGGTGCTCAGGCAAAAGAAACTAAATGATTATGATGACATTAGAAATATGATCTGTACATTTGACGGTGTTGTTATAAAAAATATAGATGAGTTGGGATTCGTTGTTGGAATAAACTATGAGGGACCAGTGATCGCAGATGCAGGACTCTACGTGTACAACGATAAAGCATATGATTTATATAGTAACTGTCTCAGAAATATGATATTTATGTCGTCACAGGAGTTAACTCTTGACGAGATAAATGGTTTGTCTGTGGATCCAATTCTCAAAATATATGGCTATCAAAAGGTTATGATAACAGCAGGATGTGTAGCTGGTAATTATAGGAACGGATGTGCTCAGAAACAGACAAGGCAGAGTGGCGACATTCAAAATATATTAAAAATGACTGATGATATGGGTAATACATTTTATGTCAGAAATTATTGCTCAGACTGTTATAATGTTATTTACAATGGTGTCCCGACTAGTATTCTCGACAGGTTGGATGTTTTGCCTGACAAGAAAGACGGATATTATGTCGAATTCACTGTTGAGGACAGTGCTATGGTCAGAAATATAATGGACTACGTTGGGGAGAATATTATTGGACAGAGTGTTCCGGATAAAGAATCCCATGCTAATAGTCCTATCAAGGATTATACGAGGGGACATTATTTCAGGGGAATAGACTAAGACTTTTTGATAAAGGTGATAGAATGGTAACAATAATAAGTGAGATAGCAAAATATCTTATTATATTTTTCATGGTGCTTTATACGGTCAAGTGTTTTACAGTACTAAAGCCGGTTGCCGCAGATCGTAAGCGGCGGGCACTAAATGTGCAGATTTTTTATGTGTTCATGATACATTTTATGTGTTATTTGACACTGTATCTGCACTATCAGAAAAAGAGCATAATAGTTTTCTATGTTGTCCAGATGATTGTGTCCATAACATACATGGTATCGTATCATGCGATATATAAGGAATCATCAAGACTCATCACAAATAATATGTCATTTTTGCTCCTTATAGGATATGTTATGCTGACAAGACTCGATTTTGATCTGGCAAAAAAACAGTTTATATTTGCAACAATAATGCTTGTTGTCACAGCATTCATCCCTATGCTCATAATGAAACTGCCTCAGGTGCGAAATTGGAATGTATTTTATGCTGTATTTGGAATAGGTTTCCTGTGCACTGTATTTATTCCACATGTTGGAGTAGATAAATACGGATCGAACAACTGGATAAGTATTGCCGGAATCTCCATGCAGCCTATGGAAATAGTAAAGATTGTGTTTGTATTCTTTCTGGCAAGTTCTTTTTTAAAGGCAAAGAACTTCAAAGATATGATGAAAACCATCTGTGTGGCAGGCGGTTTTATGCTCGTTCTTGTGGCTGAGACAGATCTGGGTGGTGCAGTTATATTCTTTATGGTATTTGTCATGATGCTCTATCTTGCAACTGGAAAACACAGCATTTTGATCGGTGGTGGAATCGGCGGATCGGTGGTCGCAGTTGTTGGGTACATGCTGCTTAAGAGCCATTTTAGTCATGTAACCATGAGAATTGATGCGTGGTTGAATCCACTCAAATATATCGATGGCAGTGGATATCAGGTGGCACAAAGTTTGTTTGCTATAGGTTCCGGTGGCTTTGAGGGATCAGGACTTTGTCAGGGATCACCAACTTCCATACCGGGTGTGTCTAGTGATTTTATTTTTGCAGCTATATGTGAGGAGCTTGGTGTGATATTTGGTCTATGTCTGCTTTTGATGTATCTTAGCTGCTTTATATACTTTATCAATATATCAATGAAGGTAAGAGATACTTTTTACAAAAATGTAGCTTTTGGATTTACCATATGCTTTGTTTTTCAGATATTCCTGAACGTTGGAGGCGTGGTGAAATTTATCCCATCCACAGGTGTAACGCTGCCGCTAGTGAGTTATGGAGTCAGCTCGGTAGTCAGCACCCTCATAATGTTTGGAATCATTCAGGGCATATGTATATTGGAAAACAATGGAGTTGATAGGAATGTCAGACAGAAAAAAGCCATACAGTCAGAATGGACGGAGAATGGAGACGGGCAATACCCGCAGTACAGGGAAGAGTTCAGCGAAAGACAGAACAGACAACAAAAAAATGGGCAGAGTGGGCGTACAAAACAAGTCGAAGAAAAAAGGTCAAAGCAGTATACAGATAGGAAAAAACAGCCAGACACAGATGAGTTCTGGGGAGAATGATGGAATCCTCGATAAGAAGACAAACGAAAAAAAGAATGTTCCAGTACTTGTCATAACATATTTTGTTGTTTTGATATTTATCTGTATGTTTGCTTATATAATTGTATTTATAGTGAGAGATTCAAGGACATTTATTGCTAATTCCTATAATGACCGTCAGAATCTGTATGCCGAGAAGGTGACGAAGGGAAGTATCATTTCGAGTGATGGCAATGTGCTTGCAGAGACGCTTACTGATGACGAGGGTAATGAGTACAGAAATTATCCATATGCGAATGTATTTGCGCATGCTGTTGGCTACGACAGCAACGGACAGGCTGGCCTTGAGATGAGTTCAGCATACTATCTGCTCACCTCAAATCAGAATATAGTAACTCAGACATACAATAAGCTGAAGGATGAGAAGAGTATAGGCAATAATGTGATAAGTACCCTCAATTATACACTTCAGAGTACTGCGTATGATGCACTTGGATACAATGATGGAGCGGTTGTTGTGATGGAACCGTCGACTGGTAAGTTACTTGCGATGGTGTCCAAGCCGGATTTTGATCCGAACAATATTGACGAAGTCATAGAGGAGACGCAGGATACAGACAGCTCATGCCTTCTCAACAGAGCAACACAAGGATTATATCCTCCGGGGTCGACTTTTAAGGTACTTACGGCGCTTGAGTATATACATGAGCATGCGGATTATAAAAAATACTCCTATGTATGTCAGGGAGAAGATATATTTGACGGTGTGCAGATACATTGCTCTGATTATGCTGTACACGACACCGTGGATCTTGCGGATTCACTTGCAAAATCTTGCAACACATCATTTGCAAATATAGGAATGAAACTGGATAAGCAGTCGTACAGGGATCTATGTGAGAAATTTCTGTTTAACAAGGAATTGCCATATGATGGTTATTATAGGAAATCTGAATTCAAGCTCAGAGCATCATCTGACGATTCGGAGATACCACAGACAGCTATAGGCCAGGGTGACACTCTTATCACTCCGTTGCACAGTGCTATGATAATGAGTACGATAGCGAACGGTGGAGTTATGATGACTCCTTATATGATTGACAGAATAGAGAATTGTGATGGTGATCTGGTTAAGACTTTTAAGCCAAGCACATATGGAAAAATCATATCATCATCTGACGCTAGGTTGCTCAAGGATCTCATGCTAGGAGTAACATCATATGGAACAGCATCTGATGCCTTTGCGGATTCTTCATATACAGTAGCGGGTAAAACGGGTACTGCTGAGTTCAACGAAAATATGGATTCACATTCATGGTTTGTAGGATTTTCAAATGTGGATGATCCGGATATAGTTGTCTGTGTTATCGTTGAGAATGCAAGTTCTACAGGTGCCTCTGCAAAGTATATAGCCAGACAAATGTTTGACGCTTATTACTATTCTGTAAAGGATCAATAATACGTCTTTATATTTACTTTAAAAATAGAGACACATATG
>URJU01000124.1 GCA_900548315.1 uncultured Coprococcus sp.
GTTCAAATGCTTTAGGACCGAGTTTTGCAACCTTGAGAAGTTCTTTTCTTGTGGTGAAACGACCATTTGTCTCTCTGTAATCCACGATATTCTTTGCAAGAGTCTTGTTGATTCCTGAAATGTGTTCCATGAGTGGCGCTGAAGCTGTATTGAGGTCGACACCGACCTTGTTTACAGAATCTTCAACAACGGCATCAAGAGCCTCGGCGAGTTTTTTCTGATTCATGTCATGCTGATACTGTCCGACTCCTATAGCCTTTGGGTCGATCTTTACGAGCTCTGCGAGAGGATCCTGAACTCGTCTGGCGATGGATGCAGCACTTCTTTGCCCTACATCGAAGTTAGGAAATTCCTCGGTTGCAAGCTTGCTTGCGGAGTATACCGATGCTCCTGCTTCGTTGGTTATCACGTACTGGACAGGTGTGTCCAGCTCGCTGATAAGCTCTGCGATCACCATCTCAGACTCTCTGGATGCTGTTCCGTTTCCAACGGATATCAGAGTGATGCTGTACTTTTTGATGAGAGCTTTCACAGTCTTTTTTGCCTCGGCGACCTTGTTCTGTGGAGCAGTAGGGAATATGACCACGGTGTCGAGAACCTTGCCGGTTGGATCCACCACTGCAAGCTTACATCCGGTCCTGAATGCCGGATCCCATCCAAGTACAGTTTTACCTGCGATAGGAGGCTGCATGAGCAGCTGCTGGAGATTGGATGCGAATACCTTTATGGCACCATCCTCGGCGCTTTCGGTGAGGGAGTTTCGAATCTCTCGCTCTATGGCAGGTGCGATAAGTCTGGAGTAGCTGTCATCTATGACATTATTCAGAATCTCCGATGTATCCGAGTTATCTCTCACGATGATCTTCTTTCTGAGGTAAGAGATTATCTCGTCCACAGGAGCCTCGATCTTAACGGTTATGAATTTTTCTTTTTCACCTCTGTTTACTGCAAGTGTGCGATATCCGGTCATCTTGGATATCGGGGCGGAGAAATTGTAATACATTTCATATACAGATTCAGCATCAGGATCCTTGGCGGTCGTGTTGATAAACCCTTTTTTAGTTGTGAGGTCACGGATCTTTGTTCTGTAGTCTGCTGTATCAGATATGTTTTCGGCGATGATGTCCATGGCTCCGGCGATGGCATCGTCCACGGTCTCCACGCCCTTTTCAGTTGACACATACTTTTCAGCCTCTGTCCTTATCGGGGTGGAAGTCATCTGAAGTGATATTATATTTGCAAGTCCCTCAAGTCCCTTGTCCTTTGCTACTGTGGCTCTGGTCTTTCTCTTAGGCCTGTAAGGCCTGTACAGGTCGTCTACCAGCACCATGGTTTCGGCTGATTCTATCTCAGCACGCAGCTCTGGAGTAAGCTTTCCCTGCTCCTCAATGCTTGCGATAACCTGGGCTTTTTTATCCTCGAGATTTCTCAGGTATGTAAGTCGCTCGTGAAGTGCCCTGAGCTGTTCGTCATTGAGTGCGCCAGTTGCCTCTTTTCTGTATCGGGCGATGAAAGGAATGGTGTTGCCTTCGTCTATGAGTTTTACAGCCGCCTCAGTCTGTGAGGTACGGCATCCGATCTCCTCGGAGATTTTTTTGATTATATCCATGTATAAACTCCTTTGTACAAATGTCTAGTGCCAAATTATAAATATATCATCATAAAGTAAAATATGATAGCGGCACATCTGTAAAGTATATAAAAAATACGTGGAATATTCAAGACTGCTATGTTATACTCTGCTTAGCTGGGAATTACGGAAAGGGATAAACAAGGTTGGGGAACCTGAATATGACAGAGAGCACGGATAGGGCAAGAGAGATGGATATGACGGATTCCATACAGAGAGCAAAGAATATGGCAAAGATGTATCATGAAGGACAGACTCGCCGGGGAAAAAGCGGATTTGTCCCTTATTATGATGAGCATATCCTAGGGGTGTATAATATATTGAAAGACGAGTGTCAGATAGATGATGAGGAAATCCTTGTGACTGCACTTCTTCATGATACAGTGGAGGACACATCGTGCACTTTGGATGATATAGAAAAAGCATTTGGCTTTGAGATCCGTGAGCAGGTGAGGCTGCTCACCAGAATAGAAGGAGAGCCGTTCTCGGTGTATGCAAGGAGATTATTTGCAAATGGAACGGACAAGACCATACTTGTAAAGCTGGCAGACAGACTTCACAATCTGAGAACCATTTCGTATATGCCCGACACAAACTGGATACAGAAGAAGATAAAGCAGTCTTATAAAGATATACTTAATCCGCTGCATGAGACAATGAAGAGAATCGATGGCCCATATAATGATAAGATAAGTATGCTGGCTGACATGATAGAGGAGCAGATACTTACGGTGCAAAGAGAATTAAAACTGAAAATATAATATAAAAATCCTGCTGTTATTATCGTCGGTATCGCTGATTAGCGGTCTGGCATACATAACGGCAGGATTTTTGCGTTAACAGAAAGAGATAAAGGATATAGTTCAAGTATAATAGCAGTATAGAAATTAATAAAATATTCTGGTTTCGTCAATTATCTTGTATTTTTCATCTGAGTAGTCAAGTATTATAACATTGCAGTTCTGCTGCAGTCCGCCGGACCAGAAGTCCTTGAGATCGTGTTTCTTGACGTGCATCATCAGTGCTTTATTAATGGCTCCGTGGGCGACTATCATAACTCTTGAGTCTGTTTTTGCAAGAGGTTCGATGTATTCTGTCATGAATTTTGAGGCTCTTTCGCAGAGTGCTTGGAATGATTCTCCGCATCCTATAGGGTGATAAAGTTCGGGATGCTTAAAAAAATACTGGAAATCCTGACTTGGATCCTTTAGCAGTTCGGACATGTTCTGTCCCTCCCAGTCACCGAAACACATCTCCTTGATGAGATCGTTGGTTACTATAGGTATGTCTCTGTCTCCGACTATAAGGCGGGCTGTCTCGTGTGCTCTCTTCAAGGGGCTTGAAAATACTATATCAAAATGAGTGTCCCTAAGATTCTTTCCGGTTATGACTGCCAGCCTTCGACCGTTTTCGTTTAGTTCAATATCAGTTCTTCCCTGAAGTAGTTTCTTTTCATTCCATATGGTTTCACCGTGTCGTACTATATATATTTCCATTTTGTAATCTCCATTATCATGTGTGGCGTATAATACTTAAATGTCCTCAATCTGCCAGTCTATAGGATCAACGCCGTGGGCAGTGAGGAAATCGTTTGTCTTGCTGAACGGACGGCTGCCCCAAAACCCTCTGTATACAGATAACGGACTTGGGTGCGCTGACTTCAGTATCAGATGATGTGGATTGTTCAGAAATGCAGCCTTTTTCTGAGCGTATGCTCCCCATAAGATAAATACTATAGGTCTGTCCTGTTCGTTTAACACGCGGATAGCAGCATCGGTAAATTGCTCCCAGCCTTTGCCCTGATGAGAGCCGGCTCTATGTGCCTGGACTGTCAGAACTGCATTGAGCATCAAAACACCCTGATCAGCCCATTTCTCAAGATAGCCGTTGTTTGGTATCTTGCAGCCAAGGTCGTCGTGCAGCTCCTGGTAAATATTTACCAGAGACGGAGGTATTGCAACTCCTGGTTTTACACTGAAACTTAGGCCGTGCGCCTGTCCCGGTTCATGGTATGGATCCTGGCCTATGATGACGCATTTCACCTTGGAAAGTGGCGTGTTATGGAATGCGTTGAAAATGTCGTTGGCTGGTGGATAAACGGTCTGGGTGGCGTACGCCTGACCTACGAAATTAAAAAGATTTCTGTAGTATTCTTTGCTGTATTCGGGCTTCAGATACTCGGCCCAGTCATTAGTGATAGCGGGCATATATTATCTCCTTTTAGTTAATATCTATTATATTTTTATGATACAGGTATTTTATCACAGCACAGATATAATGTAAAACAAACGATGAACTTTTGAGGAATTGAGTTGTAAGGAATAGAGGTACATGGTATAATAAAACATACTTGGGAAATTTGAAAGGAGCATATATGTATGGAAAAAGCATATAATACTATGAAACATGTAGGGGCACTCAACATTGCACTTGGTGTAATAACTATAGTTACAGGTCTGGTAGTTGGTATACTTATGCTTACAGCAGGTGGAAGATCTCTCAAGAATAAGAGATTTATAGTTTGGTAGAATCGAGATATATGTTTGTAATATAATCTGGGATATACCTAAAACGTATATCGTAGTCATATAAAAGGGTTGACATTTGACTTTATGATGTGTTAGAGTCAATCTAGAAATGCAGTGAAGAGGAGTAGTAGGATCCTGGAGATATTCAGAGAGCTGTCGGTTGGTGTGAGACGGTGATCGAGAGGATTTGAACTCGCCTTGGAGCAGTCCACTAAAAGACAGTATATGTTGAGTAGGATGGAACGGAGGCTGACCGTTATAGCAGAAGGATATAAGATTTGTTTGGAATATGTTCAGTGTTGATGTGTGATGCGTTAAGTCATACGCATATGCATCGTCATTGTTTTCACAGAAAGACATATCTGTATCTGTAACGAGAGCATACTTTAAAGTATGAAATAGAGTGGTACCGCGTAACTTACGTCTCTATAGTATTAGGAGATGTGAGTTTTTTTTATTTAAGCTGATTGTCGATATCAAAAGCGTTACAGAATCCTAAAAGTATTTATTTCAACAGTTTAGAATTAGGAGGATTATCAATGAAGAATTATCAGAATTACAAACGTGGCTACTTTATGCCGCCAGTAGAGTGTACGGACTGGGTAAAGAAGGAGTATATTAGCAAGGCTCCAGCATGGTGCAGTGTTGATCTGAGAGATGGAAATCAAGCACTTATAGTGCCGATGAGTCTTGATGAAAAACTTGAATTTTTCAATGAACTTGTGAGAATTGGTTTCAAGGAGATTGAGATTGGTTTTCCGGCAGCATCTGAGACAGAATATGAATTCTGCAGAACACTTATAGAGAAGGATCTCATACCGGATGATGTAACTATCCAGGTTCTTACACAGGCGAGACCGCATATCATAGAGAAGACATTTAAGGCTATAGAGGGATGCAGCAACGTTATTGTGCATTTGTACAATTCTACATCATTTGCGCAGAGGCAGCAGGTGTTCAGAAAGTCAAAAGAGGAGATTCTCAAGATTGCTGTAGACGGTGCTGAACTCCTTAACAAGATGGCAAAAGAATATGGAGTGCCATATCAGTTTGAGTATTCGCCTGAAAGTTTTACTGGTACAGAGATGGATTATGCGCTCGAAGTTTGTAATGCAGTTATAGATATATGGAAACCAACTCCAGAAAGAAAGGTTATAATCAATCTCCCTGCAACGGTTGAGATGTCTCTGCCGCACGTATATGCCAGTCAGATAGAGTACATGAGCAAGAATCTTCATGACAGAGAGAATGTTGTGTTATCACTTCATCCGCACAACGACAGAGGCTGCGGAGTTGCTGATGCAGAACTTGGTATCCTTGCTGGAGCAGATAGAATAGAGGGAACTCTGTTTGGCAATGGCGAGAGAACGGGAAATGTAGATATAATCACACTGTGTATGAATATGTTTACGCATGGAGTTGATCCTGAGCTGGATCTTAGTGATATTCCAAAGCTTACAGAGCTTTATGAGAGGGTTACCGGAATGAGGGTTTATGATCGTTCTCCATACACCGGAAAACTAGTATTTGCAGCATTCTCGGGTTCACATCAGGATGCAATTGCGAAGGGCATGAAGTTCAGAAAAGAGCAGGGCGATGGAATGTGGACCTGCCCATATCTGCCGCTTAATCCAGAGGATATAGGAAGAAAGTATGATGGAGATGTCATTAGAATAAATAGTCAGTCGGGAAAAGGCGGAATTGGATTTATACTTCAGACAAAGTATGGATTTGATCTTCCTGCGAAGTTCAGAGAGGATTTGGGATATACGGTGAAGGATGTATCGGATAAGGAACACAAGGAGCTTAGTCCGAAAGAAGTTCTTGACATATTCCAGAATACATATGTCAATGTAGATACGCCTATAAAGGTAATAGAGAATCATTTCGTTCAGGGCGATGGAATATCTACGGAGATCACAATCCTTAAGGATGGAGAGAAGAAAGTTTACCATGGAAAGGGAAATGGACGTCTTGACGCTGTAAGTAATGCTATTAAGAAACATTTTGATATTAAGTTCAAGGTTGTATGCTATGAGGAGCATTCTCTTCAGACGGGTTCTAACTCACAGGCTGTAGCTTATGTCGGAGTTGAGATTGAAGATGGCAGCATTGTCTGGGGTGCAGGAATAAATGACGATATCATTGATGCATCGGTACACGCACTTGTTAGCGCGGTAAACAGAACCGGTAAATTATAAAATCAAAAAAGTAGAATCAAAAAAGGACTGTGATTTCTGTTCTAGAAACACGGTCCTTTTGGTAGTTATTCTGACTGGACATTCTTAAGTTTTTTGTAGCAATAGCTAATTATATCCTTTCTTGTTACTATACCGATGAACTTGTTCTGGTCATCAACTACTGGAACAAAATTCTGAGCCATTGCGCGGGCGATCAGATCCTCCATATTGGAGCCTATGGATACGGATGCGTACTCGAATTTCTTCGGAATGTCTTTTAGAAAGATGGATTCTGCAGTCTTTAACGCGCTCATGGAATTCTTTTTGCAATACCAAAGAATATCACCTTCTGTTATAGTTCCCACATATTCGCCGTTATTGGACAATATTGGGATTGCTGAATATCGGTGTATCTCCATTTTTTCAAGTATCTGTCTGAGGGAAAAATTATCCTCAATATATGCAACCTCACTTTTGGGTGTTAGAAAAAATAAAATGTTCATGCTGTCTCTTATACACATCTCCGAGCCCACGAGACGCGTAGTAATATCGTATG